>JALWEA010000151.1 GCA_027039465.1 Calditrichia bacterium
TTTTGATGTGTTTTCCGGCGACTGGACGCGCGCCTTGTGCTCCGGCGGCAAACTGGTGCTGGCGCCCCGCGAAATTCTGCTGGAAGCCGCCGAACTGTACGCCCTGATGCGCAAAGAAGAAATCACTATTGCCGAATTCGTTCCGGCCGTCTTGCGCAACTTAATCGCGTACCTGGAAGAGACCAACGAAAAATTGGATTTTTTCCGCGATTTAATCGCCGGTTCGGACATCTGGTACGTTAACGAGTACAAAAAATTCCTGTCCTTTACCGGCCCGGAAACCCGTTTGATCAATTCCTTCGGTCTGACCGAAGCCACCATCGACAGCACCTATTTTGAGAGCAAGGAACTTAACCTTTCGGGCGATCGTCTGGTGCCCATTGGACGACCGTTCCAAAACATGACCATTTATATTTTGGATGAATTTCTGCAGCCGGTACCCATCGGCGTGCGCGGCGAACTGTACGTGGGCGGTTTGGGTTTGGCCCGAGGCTATTTGAATCGACCCGATTTGACGGCCGAACGCTTCCTGCCTGATCCTTTTACCAAAACGCCCGGCGCACGCATGTACAAAACCGGCGACATGGCCCGCTACCTGCCGGACGGCAACATCGAATTTTTAGGTCGCGCCGACGATCAGGTCAAGCTGCGCGGCTTCCGCATCGAACTGGGCGAAATCGAAACCGCTTTGAGCGAGCACCCGGACATTCAAACCGCAGCGGTCGTTTTGCGCGAAGACACGCCAGGCGATAAAAAACTGATCGCCTATTTTGTGCCGCAACCCGGCGCGGAACCGACCAACAAAGAATTGCGCCAATTCCTTTTGGACAAACTGCCCGACTACATGGTACCCTCGGCCTTTGTCTGGCTGGACGAAATGCCGTTGACGCCCAACGGCAAAGTGAATCGGCGCGCGCTGCCCAAACCCGACCAAACCCTGCTGCAGGAAGCCATCGAACAGGAATACGAGCCGCCGCGCACGCCCACGGAAGAAGTGCTGGCCGAAATTTACAGCGAGCTTTTGCATGTGGAAAAAGTGGGTTCCAACCACAACTTTTTCGATTTGGGCGGTCATTCGCTTTTGGCCACGCAGTTGGTCTCGCGCATTCGCGAAAGTTTCGGCATCGATCTGCCCCTGCGCCATGTTTTCGAAAAACCGGCGGTCAGCGGATTGGCCATGGTCATCGATCAACTAAAGCTGGCTAGTCAGGGCATCGAAATTCCGCCCATCATGCCCGTTTCGCGCGATCAGGAGTTGCCGCTCTCCTTTGCTCAGCAGCGTTTGTGGTTTTTGCAGCAATTGGAGCCGGACAGCCCGTTTTACAATCTGCCCGAAACCTACCGCATCATCGGGCCGCTTAAAGCGGATGTTCTTGAAAAAAGTTTGAATTACGTCATTCGCCGTCACGAATCGCTGCGCACCACTTTCCACAATCAAAACGGCGAGCCGGTACAGGTTATTCACGAACCGTTTGAAGTGCGCATTCCTCTGACCGATTTGAGCGGTTTGCCCAAAGATGAGCGCGAAAAAGAGGTGGAACGCATTGTGGCCGAACGCGCCTGGCAATCCATCGACATCGAAACGCTGCCCTTGTTTAATGTGGAATTGCTGAAAACCGGCCCCAACGAACACATTATTATTTTGAACATGCACCACATCATCGGCGACAACTGGTCGAGCACCGTCCTGTTAGGCGAAATGGCCGTTTTGTACGACGCTTTTGCCCGCGGGGACGAACCGCAATTGCCGCCGTTGACCATTCAATACGCGGACTTTGCCTATTGGCAGCGCAACTGGCTGCAAGGCGAAACGCTGCAAAAGGAAATCGATTTCTGGAAAGAACAATTGGCCGATGCGCCGCCGGTGCTGGAACTGCCCACCGATCGGCCGCGACCGCCGGTGCAGACGTTTAACGGTTCGTACAAAACCTTTCACCTGTCCGACGAAGTTTCGCATGGATTAAAACAATTAGCCAAACAAGCGGGCGCCACGGATTTCATGGTTCTGTTGGCCGCTTTTCAGACGCTGCTCTACCGTTATTCCGGTCAGGAAGACATTCTGGTCGGCACGCCCATCGCCAACCGCAACCATCCGGAAATCGAGCGCATCATCGGCTTTTTCGTGAACACGCTGGTCATCCGCAGCAAATTCCACGAACGCCCCACATTTTTGCAATTGCTCAGGCAGGTGCGCGAAACCGCCCTGGCCGCTTACGCCCATCAGGATTTACCGTTCGAAAAGTTGGTGGACGCATTGCAGCCGGAACGTAATTTGAGTCATTCGCCTATTTTTCAGGTCATGTTTGCCTTGCAAACAAGCGGCGCACAAACCATGCAGGCCGTCCATTCCGAACTGAAGTTGGAACCGGTGGAAGCGCACAGCAAAACCGCCAAATTCGATTTGACCTTGTTCATGCTGGAAGAAGGCAATCATTTCGGCGGCGCGTTGGAATTTAACACCGACCTGTTTGACGAAGACACCATCGATCGTTTCATCGAACATTTTACGCATCTGCTGGAATCCGTTGTGCAGCAGCCCGATGCGCCGGTTTCGGCTTTGAATCTGCTGTCCGAACACGAACGCCGTCTGGTTTTGGATGCCTGGAACGGTAAAGACGCCGTACCCGTTCTGGCCGGTACGGTGGTCGATATTTTCGAGCGACAGGCCGAGCAAACGCCCGAGGCCATCGCCGTGGAAAGCGACCAAGAAAATTGGACGTACGACGAATTGAATCGCCGCGCCAATCAGTTAGCCCGTTACCTGTTACAGCAAGGCGTGCGGCGCGATAGCCTGATCGGTGTGGCGGTGGAACGTTCGCCGCAAATGGTGGTCAGCATTTTGGGCATCTTGAAAGCCGGAGCCGCCTACGTTCCCCTGGAAACCGCTTACCCGGCCGACCGCTTGAAATACATGATCGAAGACGCCGGTCTGCACTTCATCATCACCAGCGAGCAGAAGGCGCCGCTCCTGCCATCCCATTCCTGCGAGCTGATTAAAATCGACAGCGACTGGCTGGCGATCAGCGCGCAAAACGATTTCAATCTTAATAGGGAAATTCATCCGCAGCAATTGGCCTATGTTATTTACACCTCGGGTTCGACGGGACGCCCCAAGGGTACGCTCATCCACCATCAGGGTTTGGCCAACTATCTGAATTGGGTGGTGCAGGCCTATCCGGTGGACAAAGGACGCGGTTCGTTGCTACATTCCACCTTGGCCTTCGACGCGACCGTGACGGCTTTGTTCAGTCCGTTGGTTACGGGCAAAACCGTTTACCTGTTGCCGGATGAAGCGGAAATCGACGCTTTGGGCAAAACATTGTTGGACTACCGCGATTTCAGTCTGCTGAAAATTACACCGGCACACCTGGAGTTGTTAAGCCTGCAAATTCCGCCGCAGGAAGCTGCCGGACTAACCCATGCTTTCATCATTGGCGGAGAGAATTTAACGGCGGATCAGATTGAATTCTGGCAAAAACATGCACCGGAAACCCTGTTGTTTAACGAATACGGGCCAACGGAAACGGTGGTCGGTTGCGTGGTTTTCGAAGCGCACGAGTGGCGCGGCAACGGTTCGGTGCCTATCGGACGGGCTATTCCCAACACGCGCGTGTACATTTTGGACGAGCGGTTGAATCCCGTGCCCATCGGCGTGCCCGGCGAGCTTTACATCAGCGGGCAGGGCGTAGCGCGCGGCTATTTGAATCGGCCCGACCTGACCGCAGAACGCTTTGTGCCCGATCCGTTTTCCGACAAGCCCGGAGCGCGCATGTACAAAACGGGCGATTTGGTGCGTTACCTGAAAACGGGACAAATGGAATTCATCGGACGCATCGACACGCAGGTCAAAATTCGCGGGTACCGCATCGAGCTGGGCGAAATTGAGAATGTGCTCAAAGAATTTCCCGCGGTTGACGAGGCCGTGGTCATTGTGCGCGAAGACGTTCCCGGCGATCCCCGTTTGGTGGCTTATCTGGTTCCCGAAAACGCCGACGATCCTTTGGACGAACCGGCCCTGCGCGAATTTTTAAAACAACGCCTGCCGGATTACATGGTGCCAGGCTGGTTGGTTACTTTGGACGCTCTGCCCCTGACGCCCAACGGCAAGGTGGATCGCAAAGCGCTGCCCAAGCCCGACTATTCTTCCGCCGCGCAGGAAACGGAATTTGTCGCCCCGCGCAACGCGGACGAAGAAATTTTGGCGGGCATTTGGCAGGACATTTTGCACACGGAACGCGTCGGCGTGCACGACAACTTTTTCGAACTGGGCGGACACTCCCTGTTGGCCACGCAGCTCATTTCCCGCATCCGCGACGCCTTTGGCGTGGAATTGCCGCTGAAAGATCTGTTCGAAGCGCCCACCGTGGCCGAGCTGACCTTGAAAATCGAGCAGGCGCGTCTCAAATCGGACGGCATTGAAATTCCGCCTTTGCGTCCCGTGCCGCGCGACGACGAGTTACCGCTTTCCTTTGCTCAGCAGCGCCTGTGGTTTCTGGATCAGCTTTCGCCGGACAGCCCGTTTTACAACATTCCGGCCGCCGTGCGCATCAAGGGCGGCATCAATATTTCCGCCCTGGAAAAAGCTTTGCAGGAAATCATCCGTCGCCACGAATCGTTGCGCACCGTTTTCGTTAATCGCAACGGGCAACCGGCACAGATTATTTTGCAGCAGTGGGAATTTCATCTGCCCGTAATCGATCTCAGCGGCAGGCCAGATCAGCAGGAAGAAGTACGCCGCCTGCTAAACGAAGACGCCATGAAACCTTTCAAATTGGATCAATGGCCGTTGTTCCGCTGCCAGTTGCTGCGCCTGTCCGATCGGGAACACATTTTCATGTTCACCATGCACCACATCATTTCCGACGGCTGGTCAACCAACGTGTTCATGCGCGAAATGGGCGTGCTGTACGAAGCATTCGTCAAAAATCTGCCGTCGCCGTTGCCCGAGCTGCGCATTCAGTACGCCGACTACGCCGCCTGGCAACGCAGTTGGCTGAAGGACGAAGTGCTGCAAAAACAACTAAATTACTGGCGCAGCAAGATCGGTGTGAACCCACCCGTGCTCAATTTGCCGTTCGACCGTCCCCGACCGCCCGTGCAGACCTTTAACGGCGACGCGGTTCAGGGCGAGATTCCCAAGGAGATCAGCGAACAACTGAACGCTCTGGCGCAAAAGTACAACGTGACGCCGTTCATGTTGCTGCTGGCCGCTTTCCAAACTCTGCTGCACCATTACGCCAATCAGGACGAGATTCTGGTCGGATCGCCCATTGCCAACCGCACGCAGTCGCAAACCGAAGACATCATCGGCTTTTTCGTGAACACGCTGGTGCTGCGTTCCGATTTTAATTTGGTGGAAACTTTTGAAGAATTGCTGCGGCAGGTGCGCGAAACCACCCTCGGCGCTTACGCGCATCAGGATTTGCCCTTTGAGCAGTTGGTGGAGGTTTTGCAGCCGGAACGCGACATGAGCCATTCGCCGCTCTTTCAGGTCATGTTTGTTTTGCAGAACACGCCCGTCGGCGGCGAGGGCATGGCCTTCCCTTCCATTCGGCTGGAAGTGGTGGAAGCCGAAGAACGCACGGCCAAATTCGATTTGACCCTGGTGATGTCGGAAGGACGCGACGGTTACCTGTTTGAATTCGAATACAATACCGATCTTTTTAATAAAGAAACCATTCGGCGCATGGCCGGACATTTCACGACCATTCTGGATCAAATCAGCCGAAACCCCGAGCAGCCGATCAAACAGATCGAGCTGATCAGTCCGCAGGAGGCGCAACGGATTTTGTACGACTGGAACCAAACCGACGTGCCTTTGCCCGAACCGGCGCTCATTCAGCCGTTGTTCGAAGAACGCGCCGCCCAACAGCCGGAAGCCATGGCGCTGGTTTTCAAAGATCAAACGTTATCCTTTGGCGAATTAAATGCGCAGGCCAACCGATTGGCTTGGTTTCTGCGCAAGCAGGGCGTCGGCCCGGAAAAGGCCGTGGCCATCTCCGTGGAGCGTTCGCCCGAAATGGTGATCGGTTTGCTGGGCATTTTGAAAGCCGGCGGCGTGTATTTGCCGCTTGATCCGGCCTACCCGCAGGAACGGATCGATTACATTTTGCAGGATTCCGGCGTGGAAATTCTGCTCACACAGGAGGCGTTGCGTTCCCGTTTCGAAAATTTGCGGATTTCCGTTTTGACGTTTGAAAGCTTAAAAGAAACGCTGCAAAAAGAATCGGCGGACAATCCGCCGTTGGTCAATCATCCGGAAAACTTGGCCTACATGATTTACACCTCCGGTTCCACGGGCAAACCCAAAGGAACCATGTTGGCCCACCGCGGTCTGGTCAATTTGACTTTGGAACAAATCAAGGATTTCGATCTCAATCCGCAGCGCCGTGCGTTGCAGTTTGCATCTTTCAGCTTCGACGCTTCGGTGTCCGAAATTTTCACCACGCTCATTAGCGGCGCCGTTCTGGTCTTGGCCGACCGCAGTGAAATTCTGGACATTACCAATACGTTAAACCGTTACCAAATCACCACCGTTACTTTGCCGCCTTCGGTTTCGTCCTTAATCGATCCGCAGGATGTTCCGTACCTGCAAACGTTGATTTCCGCCGGAGAAGCCTGTCCCGTGGCTTTGGCGCGCAAATGGTACCGGCAGGTGCGTTTTCTGAATGCCTACGGGCCGACGGAAAACACGGTTTGCGCCACCCGCCATTTTGTGAACGAAGAACCGCAAGGCAACACGGTACCCATCGGCCAACCCATCGGTAACGTGCGCATTTACGTTTTGAACGAAGCCATGGTGCCCCGACCGATCGGCGTACCGGGCGAATTGTACATCGGCGGATTGAATTTGGCCCGCGGCTATTTGAATCGACCGGATTTAACGGCCGAACGCTTTGTGCCCAATCCCTTTGCCAAAGAGGAAGGCGAGCGTCTTTACAAAACAGGCGACCTGGTGCGCTGGCTGCCGGACGGCCAGCTGGAATTTTTGGGTCGCATCGATTTTCAGGTGAAAATCCGCGGTTTCCGCATTGAATTGGGCGAGATTGAAAATGTGCTGAACAACCATCCGCAAATCGAACAGGCCGTGGTCATTGTGCGCGAAGATAATCCGGGACAACCATATTTGGCCGCCTATTGCGTTCCCGCCAAAGAGGCCGATCTGACGCCGGAAGCGGTTAAAGAATTTGCCGCCCGATATTTAAGCGATTACATGGTTCCGCAAGCCGTGGTTCTTTTGGGAAAGCTACCGTTAACGCCCAACGGCAAGGTGGATCGCCGCGCACTGCCCGAGCCGGATTACACGGGAATGCAGGAAAGCGCCTACGTCGCACCGCGCACTTCCGAAGAAGAATTGTTAGCGGGCATTTTTGCGGAAATTTTGCATCCGGAAAAAGTAAGCGTAACCGAAAGTTTCTTTACTTTGGGCGGACATTCGTTGCTGGCCACCCAGTTGGCCTCGCGCATCCGCGATGTGTTCGGCGTGGAAATTCCTCTCATGGCTATTTTTGAGAATCCGACCGTGGCCCGCCTGGTAACGGTGATCGAAGAACATCGCCTAAAGCAAAAAACGGTACAGTTGCCGCCGCTGAAACCCGTTCCGCGCGATCGGGATTTGCCGCTTTCTTTTGCCCAGCAACGGCTCTGGTTTCTGGATCAGTTGGCGCCGGACAACGCCACTTACAACATTCCCACGGCGCTTAAAATCACCGGCGGCTTCGATTTGGAGATTTTCGAGAAAACGTTGAATTTCTTGGTGCGCCGTCACGAAACCCTGCGCACCACTTTCGGCAATAAAAACGGCACGCCGGTTCAGGTCATTCAAAAAGAAATGGTTCTGCGGCCCAAGGTGATCGATTTGACGCATTTGTCCGAAGCGGAGCGCGAACAGGAAGCCCTGCGTTTGGCCACCGAAGACGCCATGGAACCGTTCGATCTGGAAATCGGCCCCTTGTTCCGCGTAAAGATTCTGAAATTGGCAGACGATCAATTCGTGGTCTTGTTTAACATGCACCACATCATTTCCGACGGCTGGTCGATCAGCGTGCTCATTCGCGAATTCGCCGAAACCTACGAAAGCTTTTTGAAAGGCGGGCTACCTTCCCTGCCCGAACTGAAGATTCAATACGCCGACTTTGCCGTTTGGCAACGCGAGTGGCTGCAGGGCGAAGTTTTGCAGGAACAAATCGACTTTTGGCGCAAGACCATCGGCCTGAATCCCGAACCGCTGAACTTGCCGACCGATTTTCCGCGACCGGCGGTGCAAACCTTTAACGGTGCCAGCGTGGATCAAACCTATCCTGCCGAGCTGTTGGAGAAGTTGCGCGCCCTTTCCAATGAAAACGGCGCCACCCTGTTCATGACTTTGTTGGCCGCTTTTCAGGCACTGCTCTACCGCTACTCGGGTCAGGAAATCATTTTGGTGGGTTCGCCCATTGCCAACCGCACCCAAACCGAGCTGGAAAATCTCATCGGCTTTTTTGTGAATAATCTGGTGCTGAAAGGCGAATTCGACGACAATCCCGATTTTTCCACCCTGCTGCAACGCATTCGCAGAAACACGTTGGAAGCTTATGCGTATCAGGATTTGCCGTTTGAAAATCTGGTGGAAATTCTGCAACCGGAGCGCGACATGAGTCACGCGCCCATTTTTCAGGTCATGTTCGTCATGCAGAACACGCCGATGCAGCCCATGGATTTGAGCGATGTGAAATTAGAGCCGATCATTCCGGAGCAGAAAATCGCCAAGTACGATCTGTCCTTAATCGCCATGGAAACCCCGCAAGGACTCTTTGCCGAATTCGAATACAACACCGATTTGTTCCGCAAGGAAACCATTGAACGGCTGCACGCCCATTTCCGTCGCTTGCTGGAACAAATTGTCGAGCAACCGCAAAAACGCATTGCCGAGTTACCGCTCATTACCGAGCAGGAACGGGAATTATTGGCCAACAAATGGAGCAGGATCGAAGCCAAACCGCTGCCGGAAGTTTGCATTCAAACCGTTTTTGAACAACGCGCGGCTCAAATGCCGCAAAAAACAGCCTTGGTTTACAAGGATCGTTCGTTAACCTTTGAGCGGTTAAATCGGGAAGCCAACCGCCTGGCGCACTATTTGCGCGAAATAGGCATTGGCCCTGAAAAAATCGTAGGCATTTCCGTTGAACGCAGCCCGGAGATGATCATCAGCCTGTTGGCCGTGCTCAAAGCAGGAGGCGCTTATTTGCCCGTCGATCCCGAATATCCGCAGGAACGCATCGATTACCTGCTGCAAGACAGCGCAGCTCAATGGCTGATTACGAGCGAAAAACTAAAAGACCGTTTCAAGCATTTTGACGGCGAGCTTCTCATTTTGGAAGCATTGGAAGACAAGCTAAAAACGTACCCGACGGATAATCTGCCGGTGATCGGCCATCCGTCGAATTTGGCTTACATTATTTACACTTCCGGTTCCACGGGCAAGCCCAAAGGCACCATGCTCTCGCACCGTGGTTTGGTTAATTTGGTGCACTCTTTAGCCGAATTCTACAACGTCACGCCGGAAAGCCGCACGCTGCAATTCGCCTCATTCAGCTTTGACGCTTCGGTCGAAGAAATTTTCAATACTTTGGCCAACGGCGCAACGCTTTACCTGATTGATCGTCAAACCCTGCTTTCGGGCACGGGACTGGTGAATGCGCTCAAGGAGTATGAGATTACCAACGTAACCTTGCCGCCGTCCGTGCTTTCGGTACTCAATCCTGACGACTTTCCGGCATTGAAAAACGTAACCAGCGCCGGCGAAGCCTGCCCGCCGGAGATTGCCAACAAATGGCGTAAAAATCGCCGCTTTGTCAATGCTTACGGCCCGACGGAGAACACGGTTTGCACCACCGTTTTTCCGGTCAATGAACCCGTCACGGGTAAATCGGTGCCCATCGGTCATCCCATTCACAACGTGGAAGTTTACGTGCTCAACCAGGCCATGGTGCATCAGCCGACCGGCGTTCCAGGCGAATTGTTCATCGGCGGCGTTGCTTTGGCCCGCGGCTATTTGAATCGGCCCGATCTGACCGCCGAGCGCTTTGTACCGAATCCGTTCAGCGATCAACCCGGCCAACGTTTGTACCGTACCGGCGATTTGGTGCGCTTTTTACCGGACGGCAATTTGGAATTCCTGGGCCGCATCGATAAGCAGGTTAAAATTCGCGGCTTCCGTGTGGAATTGGGTGAAATCGAAGCCACCATTCAACAGCAGGAACATGTGGTCAACGCGGCGGTTAACGCCATCACTTCTTCGGACAATCAAACCAAATTGGTGGCTTACCTGATTGTTGACAACGAGCCGCAATTCAAGATCAGGAAATTGAAAGAGCAATTACAGGCCGTCTTGCCGGATTACATGATTCCCTCGGCCTTTGTCCTACTCGAAGAATTTCCGCTGACGCCAAACGGTAAAATCAATTATCGTGCGTTGCCTGTGCCGCAATTTGACCAAAGCGGCGCCATGAAAGAAACGGTTAAACCGAAAACGCCTTTGCAAGCCCGTCTGCTGGACATTTGGAAAGAAGTCTTGGGTCGCAGCGATTTTGGCGTAACAGACAGTTTCTTCGATTTGGGCGGCCATTCGCTTTTGGCCATGAAGTTGCTGACGGCCATCGAGCAGCAGTTGGGCAAAGACGTCAATTTGGTTGATTTCTTCCGCGAACCGACTATCGAGCATATAGCGCATCTCATTGAAGAAGAGACATCCTTCGAATCCGGCGCCGGCTTAATCGAATTAAAACCGGGCAATGACGAGCAACCCTTCTTCTTTGTTCATCCGTCCGGCGGCAGCGTGCATCATTACGCGACTTTGGCCAAACTGTTGCAAACCGATAGCGCTGTGTACGGCATTCAGGCGCAGGGTTTGGACGGTAAAATGCCCTTGCACAAATCCATCGAAGAAATGGCCTCCGCTTACATTCAAACCATTAAAAGCAAACAAGCGCACGGCCCGTATCTGCTTTCCAGTTGGTCGTTTGGCGTGATTATCGTGCACGAAATGGCACGCCAGTTAAGCGCCATGGGCGAACAGGTAGCTTTGCTGCTGCAACTGGATCAAGGCCCTAGTATTACTTACGAAAAGCCGGCGGACAATGCGGAGATGCTCTACAACATGTTCAAACGCTACTTTAAGCTGGACGTCGATTACTTGCGCACGTTGGATGAAACCGATCAGTTCAAGTTTGCCATCAAGAAGGCTAAAAAGCACAAAGTCATTCCGCGTTACGTTCGTTTAAAAGACTTTAAACGCTACATTTTGGTCAATGAAACTCAGATTCAGGCCTGGGTGAATTACCAATTAAAACCGTACGACGGCGAAATGACCTTGCTGCGTTCCGAAGAAAACGCCAAAGCCGACCCGCCGGATTTGGGCTGGAGCAAATGGGTCGGCAAGATTAAAATTATTGACGTGCCAGGCGATCACATTTCTATGTTGCTGGAACCGCATGTGCACATCGTCGCTGAAAAAATCAACGAACTGCTGCGGCAGATTTCGACTAAAAAGTAGCAAAATATTTTAAATCATCTAACTGTGAGATAAATCCGAATAGATCAAGAAATTAATGATAAATTATCAGATGCTGTTTGGGAATTTTAATCAGTGCCATGGAGCAGCAGAAACCTGATATCAGGAATTATCAGAATAATATTTTAGGAAAAATCGGCTTTAATAAAAAGGATTTTAATCATGGATGCATTATTGGGAATTACTTATGAAGACTGGCTGAAACTGCATTCCGAAAATCGCATTACCTTTCGGTTTAAATATATGAAACGCGCTTTTTTTTTAATCCTATTAAGTCATCGAAACAGCAAAGGTAAAATCCGCGAAGAGCAGGAATTCGGGATGCAATACAAAAATGTTGAGATCCCGCCGCCCGTGTTTATTTTGGGCCATTGGCGTTCCGGTACGACCATGCTGCATACGCTAATGATCCAGAATGATGCTTTTGCTTACGCCAATGCCTTACAAATTTCACATCCGCACACATTCTTACTTCGTGAAAAACGGATGCAAGCGCATATTGATAAACTTAAGAAAAAGTCGTACAAGCGCCCCATGGATAATATTAACGTGCAATTCGATTCCCCGGGAGAAGACGAAAACGGAATCGCCATCATGAGTTTACGTTCTCCGGTCATTTCCTGGACATTCCCGCAAAACGAATCCTTTTATGCGCGTTACCATACCTTTGAAGACGCACCACAAGAGGACTTTGAACGTTGGAAGAATGCCTTAATTACATTTTATAAAAAGCTTACCTGGCGCTATGATAATAAACCCTTAATTTTAAAGTCTCCGGTACACACAGCCAGGGTCAAGATATTGTTAGACCTTTTCCCGAATGCAAAGTTTATTCACATTTACCGCAATCCTTATCGGGTTTTTCAGTCCACACGCAAACTTTACAACTCGCTGTTACCGTTAACTTCATTGCAGGAACCACCGACGGAACAATACGACGACATCATCATTCGTAATTACAAAACCATTTACGATGCCTATTTGGCTGAAAAAGATTTGATTCCCAAAGGCCATTTAATTGAATTGCCTTACGAAGAATTGGTTAAAGACAAAATGGGCTGGATCGAAAAAATTCATCGGGAATTGAATCTGCCCGATTTTGATGCGGCCAAGCCCAAATTGGAAGAATATTTAAAATCCATTTCCAATTATAAAAACAATAATCACAAGCCGATCGAAACGAATCTTAAGCAACGCCTCCGGACGGAATGGGCGAAATATTTCGAAGCGTTCGGTTACGATCCGGTGTAAATTATTTTTCGCATTTTTTCTAAAATTTTAATAATATTGAATTAATAAAATCACTACGGACAAATAATATTCATGAAAGCGGAAGTCATCGAAACGAAACCTTTAACGATAAACAATGCGGATGATCATTTGACGGTTAAGGAATCTGCCCCTAAAAAATTCTTTAATCGCAATTATCTGCTTCTGTTTCAGGGACAGTTTGTCAGCCGGATCGGAACGCAGGTTTTCCTTTTTGCCATGATCGTCTGGGTAACGGAGACCTTTCATTCCACCAGTTTGGTCGGTTTGCTGGGCATGGCCGCCGGCATTCCGCCCGTACTTTTAGGCGCTATTGCCGGAGCTTATGCCGACCGCCATTCGCGCAAGGCAATCATTGTTTGGAGCGATCTGTTAAACGGCATTACGATCATTATTTTGTCCATAATCTTTTTCATCTTACCGCAAGACAGTCCCATTATTATTACGGCATTGATCGTGGTCAGTTTAATTTCGGCTTCCATTACTTCGTTTTTCGGCCCGGCCATTGGCGCCGCTTTGCCGGATATTGTTCCCAAAGACCGTATTCAGGCCGCCAATTCACTAGGCCAGTTTTCCCGGCAAATCAGTCGTTTGATCGGTCAGGGCTTGGGAGCCAATCTGCTGCAAATTTTCGGCGCACCACTTTTAACCCTGTTCAACGGATTGACTTTTATCTTCTCGGCAATCAGTGAAAGCTTTATGCACATTCCGCAAAAGCTACCGGAAAAAAGTAAAACCGTTAAAGATCAGTTAAGAGATTTTAAACGCGATATCATCGAAGGCTTCAATTATATTTGGAATCGCAAGGGATTGCGGCACCTTGTTTTCATTTCGGTTTTTATTTCCTTCTTTTCCGCCCCGGTCATGGTGTTATTACCGTTTTTTGTGAAAGACTATTTGGGCGTCGGTTTCAATTGGTTCGGCTACATGCTTATTGTTTACGGCATCGGTACGACGCTCGGATACGGCATTGCCGGTATTTTTCGCATGGGCGGCAATACGCGTAAAAATATGATTATCCTGTTTACCATTTTGGAAGCCATGACAACCATATTCCTTGCTTATGCCCACAACCAATATCAGGCGCTTACCATTATGTTCCTGCAAGGTGTTTTCGGTGGATTTGTCATGGTAAATATTACTTCGATCATGCAAATTACAACCCCTTCCGAAATTCGCGGCAGGGTATTTGGCGTTGTTACGACCATTACCGGCAGCATTGCTCCTTTGGGCATGGGACTCGGTGGTGTGGTTGCCGATCTTTTAAATCAGAATATTCCTTTGCTATTCGTCATTTCCGGTTCGATTATTTTGGGATTGGCTATTTTAGTATCATTAAGCCCGCATTATCGTAAATTTATTGCTTATCGTACCGAGAAGGAAGAAGAGGAAGAGATGAAAAAATCGGGTATTTATTATCGCATTCGTTACCTGCAACCCGGTGAAATTGATTTGGAAGATAAAAATAAATAGAAGGGAGCTATCATGGCACAGAATGATCGTGAAGATAAGACCATTTACAAAGTTGTGGTTAATCACGAAGAACAATATTCCATTTGGCCGGCCGATCGCGAGAATCCGTTAGGCTGGAAAGACGCAGGCAAGACGGGAACAAAGGAAGAATGTTTGGCTTACATTAAAGAGGTTTGGACGGATATGCGTCCTTTGAGTCTGCGTAAAAAAATGGAAGAGATGGCCAAACAATAAAATACGGCACATTCGTAATTCGTAACTTATTATCATGATCTTAACCACGTTAAAAAATCAATGGATCGTAACGCCTTTGCCGCGCGCACAGGCTAAGTTGGCTTTGTATTGTTTGCCTTTTGCC
>JALWEA010000152.1 GCA_027039465.1 Calditrichia bacterium
GATAATTACGTGGAATCCATGGCCAAATCCGCCATTGAACGCAATCCCAATCTGAAAATGGAAGACGCGCGTCGGGCTTATGAGCCGAATGCGGAAACCATGGTTAAATGGTATTATCTGACCAAACGCATCGCCGAAGTAGAGGGTATTGAAGTCAGCGACGAAGAAGCCAAAGAATTTATCGAGAAGCAGGTCGAGGACGAAAACTTGCGTAAACAAATGCTGGAAAACCAAGCCAGTCTCAACCGCATTAAAGACGATCTTTTTTACGACAAATTGATTAAGTTCCTAGAAGAAAATAACGAAATTAAAGAAAACGAAATCGAGCTCGATTGATGGGAGAGGGAAAAGAGAGAGAGTTAAGGGTATAAGAGTGTAAGGGTTGAAGGGAACGTTATTCGTTATTCGTGTATTCGTTAATCGTTAATCGGGAATTATTGTTTGTGCAGTCGGCGGCGTGTGCCCGCTGTTTGATGTGATTCCCAGGGCTGTCATTGCGATCCCGTGAATTATGGTATGCGCCACGGATTATTAAGGTATTGACATGAAGCCAACCTTGTCATTCCGAGCGCAGCGAGGAATCTCCTCCAAATCAGCAACGGACGTAAGGGATTCTTCATTCCGCTGCGCTCCATTCAGAATGACAGCCCACCACATGTCAATAGTAACGATCCCGCGAGCCTGTGAGCAGGAGAGTGAAGTAATCCGTTGCTGCTTTGGATGCGATTTCAATCCCGATAAATCGTGATTGGAATGCCGGAACTTTTAATGTCAATAATAAATAATAATTTTGAGCCGAGTTGCTCTTTTAAATTTGAAAAAAAATCAACCACAAGAAAGGAGCGTACCGATGCCTCTGATTCCAATGGTCATTGAACAAACAGGGCGTACGGAACGTGCGTATGACATATATTCCAGACTGTTAAAAGAACGTATCGTTTTTTTAGGAACTCCCATTGACGATAATATTGCAAGTTTGGTTATTTCACAACTTTTGTTTTTGGAAGCGGACGATCCGACCAAAGACATCTATTTGTACATTAATTCGCCGGGCGGCATTGTTTCTTCCGGACTGGCAATTTACGATACGATTAAGTACATTAAACCGGATGTGGTAACAACCTGCATGGGGCAGGCCGCCAGTATGGGCGCTTTGCTTTTGGCTGCGGGAACCAAGGGAAAACGCTATGCCCTGCCGCATGCCCGGATTATGATTCATCAGCCTTTGGGCGGCGCCGAAGGTCAGGCTTCGGATATCGCCATTGCCGCCAATGAAATTTTGCGTATTAAAAAGATTTTAAACGAAATATTGGCCGAGGCAACCGGAAAGTCGCTTGCCCAAATCGAAAAAGATACGGATCGTAACTATTTCATGTCGGCCGAAGAAGCCCTGGAATACGGCATCATCGACAAAATTCTCACATCGCGTTCCGAAGAGAAGGAAGCAAAAGGAAAGAAATAAATGAGCAGTAAAAATTTTCGCAATCCCATTTTCAGGTGTTCGTTTTGCGGCCGTTCCGCCGACGAAGTGGAAAGCCTGATATCCGGCCCGGATGTTCACATCTGTAACTATTGCGTTGAAAGCGCCATGGAAATTATCACGCGCCACCGCAAGCAGGCCTCCATTCAGCAAAGGCAACAATTACTGCCGCCGAATAAAATCAAAGAAGAATTAGACAAATACGTCATCGGGCAGGAAAAGGCCAAACAGATTTTGTCCGTGGCGGTGTACAATCATTACAAACGCATCAATCACATTGTTGAAGCGGAAGACGTTGAAATTGAAAAAAGCAATATTTTGCTCATCGGGCCGACGGGAACGGGCAAGACCCTGTTGGCGCAAACCCTAGCCAAAATTTTGCAGGTGCCGTTTGCCATTGCCGACGCTACCGTGTTAACCGAAGCGGGTTATGTGGGCGAAGATGTGGAAAATATTTTGGTGCGTCTCTACCACGCGGCCAATTACAACGTCAAGGAAACGGAGCGCGGCATTATTTACATCGATGAAATCGACAAGATTTCGCGCAAAGACGGCAATCCTTCGATTACCAGAGACGTTTCCGGCGAAGGCGTGCAGCAGGCCTTGCTCAAAATTTTGGAAGGCACGGTTTCCGGCATTCCGCCCAAAGGCGGTCGCAAGCATCCCGAGCAGAATTTGGTGAATATCAATACCAAGAATATTCTTTTCATTTGCGGCGGCGCTTTTGAAGGGCTGGAAGAAATCGTCCTGCGCCGCATCGGTGAGAAAAAGATCGGATTTGAAAAGAAATTAAGTACCACGCAACATCTTTCGACCAGCGAAATTTACTCGATGGTCGAACCGGAAGATCTGTTGAAATACGGATTGATTCCCGAACTCATCGGTCGTTTGCCGGTGGTCGGAACTTTAAACGAAATCGACGAAAAAGCATTGTATTCCATTTTAACCGAACCGAAGAATGCGCTGGTGAAGCAGTACAAACAGTTGATGAAGATGGAAGGCATTGAGCTGGAGTTTGATGAAGAAGCTCTGAACGCTGTGGTTCGACAGGCCATAAAGCGTAAAACCGGCGCCCGCTCTTTGCGTTCGATCATGGAAAACGTGATGCTGGACATTATGTACAAAGCGCCGTCCATGCCGGGTTTAAAGAAGGTTGTGATTACCGAAGAAGTGGTGACTGAGAAGAAGGAACCGGTTTACGAGTTTGCCAGAACCAAACGTAGCGCTTAACACAACCGAACATCCTACCATTACATAGCGGAGCCAGGCTCCGCTTTTTTTTGCATGTAAAGAAAAGGTAAAAACATGAAAGAAATGGAAGTTTTTGAAATTGATTTGACCAAAGAATACACCTTGAATGTCCTGCCGTTAAAGGATTTGGTCTTTTTCCCGCACATGGTGGTGCCGCTCATCGTCGGGCGACCCAACTCCATCGAATCCGTGGACAAGGCCATGGAAGGCGATAAGTTCATCTTTTTGGTGGCGCAGAAAGATGCCACCATTGAGGAAATCACCTCGCGCGATCTGTACCGATTCGGTACCATGGGACGCATCGTGCAGGTGGTGCGTCTGCCCAACGGTTTGTTGAAAGTGTTGGTGGAAGGCATCATCCGCGGCAAAGTGATTCGGTACCGCAAAAGGGGCCAGATCATCCGAGCCACCATTCGCATTCCGTACTCCGAGATCGAAATGGATGATCACACGGAAGCTCTGAAGCGTGAACTCATTTCGCTCTTTAAAAACTACGTGAAGTTAAATGACGAATTGCCCGAGGAATTGATCTATTCGGTCACCCAAATGTATGACATGGAAAAGATCACGGATTTTATCGCCGGATACCTGGATTTGCGCCTCGAGGAAAAACAAAGAATTTTGGAACAGTGGGATTTGACCGATCGCATTCATTATCTGATGAGCATTCTGACCCACGAAAACCACATCCTGAGTTTAAAGTCCGAATTGGACGTCAAGGTGCGCGATCAAATGGTCAAAACGCAGCGCAACTATTTTTTGCAGGAACAGTTACGGGTCATTCGCGAGGAATTGGGCGAGGAAGCGGAAGAAGGAAGCGATGTCGCCATTTTGAAAGCCAAGTTCCGGAAAAAAGATTTGCCCGAAGAAGCGCGCGAAAAAGTGGATGAAGAGTTGGGCCGGTTGGCTAAAATTCCGCCGCTTTCTCCGGAATACAATGTAATCCGCACGTATCTGGAATGGATTTTGAATCTGCCCTGGACGGAGATGACCGAAGACGAAACCAGTCTTGTAAAAGCCCAAAAGATTTTGGATGAAGATCATTTCGGTCTGGAAAAGCCCAAACAACGCCTGTTGGAGCACATTGCCGTTCTGCAAAGGGTTAAGGAAATCAAAGGCCCGATTTTATGCCTGGCAGGCCCTCCCGGAGTGGGCAAAACCTCATTGGGCCGTTCCATCGCACGCGCCCTGGGCCGGAAGTTCGTGCACATGTCTTTGGGCGGCATTCACGACGAAGCCGAGATTCGCGGCCACCGCCGAACCTACATCGGTTCCATGCCCGGCAAAATCATTCAGGGCATGAAAAAAGCGGGCACCATTAATCCGGTGTTTCTTTTGGATGAGGTGGACAAGATCAACAGCACCTATCAGGGTGATCCGGCGTCGGCTTTGTTGGAAGTGCTCGATCCCGAACAGAATCATTCCTTTGTGGATAACTACCTGGAAATCGAATACGATTTGTCCAAAGTCTTTTTTGTAGTCACGGCCAATTACGCCGACGCCATTCCGGAACCCTTGCTCGACCGCATGGAAATTATCGAACTGCCGGGCTATCTGGATTACGAAAAATTAGCCATCGCCAGGCAGTATTTAATTCCCAAACAATTCAAATTAAACGGCATTGCACCGGACGAGCTTGAGATTAAAGACGAAGCCATTAACGAAATCATCGTCAAATACACGCTGGAAGCGGGCGTGCGCAATTTGGAGCGTGAAATCAGCAAGATTTGCCGCCAGTCGGTCATCATGCTTTCCAAAGACAAACGGCGCCGCAAGATTGTGGTCGGTAAAAAGAATTTGGCCAAGTTTTTGGGCGAGCCCAAGTTTGTTTCCTCCAAACTGAAAGGCAAGAAGGAAGTGGGCGTGGCTACCGGCCTGGCGTGGACGCCTTTCGGCGGCGATATTCTGCGGGTGGAAGTCAATTTG
>JALWEA010000153.1 GCA_027039465.1 Calditrichia bacterium
GGAATATATTTTTCTATATAAAAATAAATATACATAAAAATTATTATAATTATTGTAATTATTAAAGAATATATTGCCATAAAATACTCAATCTATTTTTTTACGAAAGCACACTTTGTCTACCAGATTTGCTGCGACAAAGAAACATTAAAAATGGTGATCCTTGTGCCGAATGTAAAATACTTAAACATGTGCTTTTTATTTTCCTTTCCTTTATATTAGCAATATTAATAATTATCTTTATTATCCGTTGATTCTTATCTAAAACCATTCTAAAAAATTTTTACACAAAAACCAAAAGAAACCCCTTGTTCTCCTTTATTTAAATCATTATTTCAGGGGACAAAATGTAATTATTCGTAAAATCTACCCTTACCTTTTTATAAGGAATAACACGTATCTATTGCCCGATTTAAAACAAAGATTAAACACAATTACCAAATAAGGATTAAAATATTTCAACGGGATTAAATCAAATTTCACAACAAAATACGCAGAAAAACATGCTTTTACAAATTAAATTCGAGAACTTTTGCTTTTTAAACATAGCATTTGTAACGGTATCATTCTTTGTATTCAATAAGTCAATTCAAAAGGAAGGGGCTACGCGGGCTGTTTAGCCTTTATATTCACTATAGCGCAACATTTCATTGCCGCTTTGGAAGGGATTGCTTCTCCCGACTTCGTCGGGATCGCAATGACAACCTTTACGAATAACGATTTTCCCATTTAACCATTCAACTAATCAACTATTCAACCCTTCCACGATTAACGAATAACGAATACACGAATAACGCTTTCCCATCAACCCTTACACTCTTAACTCTTAACGGAAACGACTCACTTCTCCCCGTACTTCGCGGCATAAAACGCATCCAATGCGGGTACAATTTCAGGAGGTATGTGCAAATGCCCGGTACCGATGGCCGGTTGAATGTCCGGCTTGGCCGTTCCGTGAAAATCCGATCCGCCGGAAACCGCAAGATGATGTTTTGCTGCATACTGCAAAAGAAAATCGGTCAGTTCCTGTGGGTGGTAAGAATAATACGCTTCTACCCCGTCCAAGCCCAATTCTCTGAAGTGATCCAAATAATCCGCAAGTTCTTTGAAATCCTTAGCAAACAAGCTAACGGGATGCGCCTGGATGGCCAGCCCTCGGGCTTCGTGAATGGTTTGAATGGCTTCGGCTAAGCCTAATTTTTTCTTGGCTACAAATCCCGGAGCTCCCCGACCCAAAAACCGATCGAAGGCCTCTTTTACCGTGGTCACAACCCCTTTTTGCACTAGCAAACGCGCAATGTGCGGCCGACCGATACTTTCTCCGCTGACCACCTGTTCTAATTCTTCGAAACGCACATCGATCTTTTGTTTTTGCAGCCGTTCGATAATTTCCATGGCACGAGTGCGTCGCGCTTCCCGCAGATAATGAAGCACTTTCAAAAGAGTGGAATTTTCGATATCGATAAACAATCCCAACAGATGCAAATGCGCCCTACCTTGCAGCGGAAACTCAATACTGAGTTCGATACCGGGAATCACGCGCACCCCCACCTGCCGACCGCGCTCCATGGCTTCTTTCACACCGGAAATATCATCATGATCGGTAACGGCCATGACGTTTACGTCAAAGGTGCGCACATAATCCACCAAATCCTTCGGAGCATACGAACCGTCGGAATGGGTTGTGTGCAAATGAAGATCAACGGCCATCTTACATATATCCTAAATCTTCCAGGCGTTTGCGTATTTCTTCGTCTTCTTCTTTCGATACTCCACTTCCCTTTTGATCGGCAAATTGCTGCAATATTGCCAACAAGAAATCGTTCATCGAAGTTAGGCCGCTTTCACTGCGCAACGCTTCCAATTGTGTCCACAATTCATCGGAAATTTCCAATTCGATTTTTTTCATGGCTTTTCTACCTTTAAAAATTTCGATTTTTTTATTTGAATTTGAAGGCACAAACTTCATCATTCCGTTGGAAAAATGCAAGAAAAAAGCTCCCGCAGGAGCTTTTACAATTTTTGTCATTTTTTTAAGAATCTATTTTAGGCCACTTTATTTACTCATTCGCGATTTCGGCCAACAATTTTTCATCTTCTTCGCTTAACTTAACTTTCATCTTCAACCGTTTCCAGTTCAAATCCACTTCTTTCTGAATTTGATTGATGTCCTTGTCGGTCAAATGAGCAAACCGCCCTTGCAACCTTAGGTACTCCTTAACAGGAACATCCTTCGGCTCATGGGTAATACGATAGCGCCAACCGTTCTCAATCTCAAACAACGGAAAGATTTTGGATTCAACCGCCAAACGCGAAAGTTTAATGGAATTTTCCGGCGCGGATTTCCATCCCGGCGGGCACGGCGATAGCACATGGATGAATTTCATACCCTTAATGGACTTGGCTTTTTTTACTTTGGCGATAAAATCGTCCGGGTAGGCCACGGAAGCTGTGGCAATGTAAGGAATATGATGAGCGGCCAGCGCTTCCACCAAATTCTTTTTCGGTCGATCTTTGGGATGCTTGGCCGGAGTGGTTGTTGTCCAAGCGCCGTAAGGCGTGGCCGAACTACGCTGGATGCCGGTGTTCATGTAGGCTTCGTTATCGTAACTGATGTAAATAATATCTTCGTTACGTTCCGCGGCGCCGGATAACGCTTGAAATCCGATATCAAACGTGCCGCCGTCTCCGGCCCAGGCTAAAACGGTCACATCGTCTTTGCCCTGCGCTTTCAATCCCGCTTTGATTCCCGAAGCAGTCGAAGCCGCGGTTTCAAAAGCCGTGTGAAAAACCGGAACTTTATTAACCGAACTGGGTGTCGGGCCGTCGATAATCGACCAACAACAGGCCGGAATGACAATCATGGTATCCAAACCAAGGGCCTTTAAAGCATAACGCATGGAAAGCGTTGCGCCGCAACCTGGGCAAGCCACATGCCCGGAACCCATGTTCTCTTCTTTCGGAATATTGAACATTATTTGGCTCATATTTTAACTCCTATCCAAACCAGATCCTGACCTTTTTCACTTTTCATCAGATGCTCCACAATATCACGAATATTTTGCGGAACAACATCGCGTCCGCCCAATCCGGCAACGTAACCGTTCAACAAGGGGTGCACATCCGAATTGTACAGGGCTGCTTTGATCTCCGAAAAGAAAATACCGGATTGCCCGAATGAAATATTGCGGTCAATGACTCCGATTTTTTTAACATTTTTGGCAATACGACGAATGTCTTCCGTCGGAAACGGCCGGAAGGCACGCAATTTTACCAGTCCCAGATTAATTCCTTTTTCACGATACTCGTCTACAACCAGACGGCTGGTTCCCGTAATGGTTCCTGCGGTAATCAACAGATAATCCGCACCTTCGGTACGATATTCTTCAAGCAAGGCGCCGTGGTATCTGCCGATGTAGTGATTGTATTCTTCGGCTACAACCGGAATCAATTCGCGGGCCGCTTCCATGGCTTCCTGAATACGGTAGCGAAATTCCATGTAACTGTCCGGACCGGCCAAACCGCCAAACGCATGGGGATCCGCAACATCCATCTTAAATTTAGGTTTGTAGGGCGGTAAAAATTTATCAACCAATTCCTGTTTGGGTAGCGCAACCGGTTCCGAAGTGTGTGAAAGGAAGAAGGCATCCATATTAACCATGACCGGCAACATTACTTCTTCGCCGATGCGATAAGCCTGAATGATCATATCCAGAACTTCCTGGTTGCTTTCGCAATAGAATTGAATCCAGCCGGTGTCGCGTTGGGCCAGACTATCGGTTTGATCGGCCCAGATACTCCATGGCGGCGCCAAAGCCCGGTTCACGTTGGCCAATACGATGGGCAAGCGGGCATTTGCCGCCCAATGTAAAACTTCGTGCATCAGAGCCAGGCCCTGAGACGAAGTGGCCGTAAACGAACGGGAGCCCGTAGATTCCGCACCGATCACCGCAGCCATGGCCGAATGTTCCGATTCCACTTTAATGTATTCGGCGGGAATTTCGCCGTTGGCGCACAATTCAGACAGTTTTTCCACAATCGATGTTTGCGGCGTAATGGGGTAAGCGGAAATCACTTTAACCCTTGCCAACTTTACCGCATAAGAGGCTGAATGGGTTCCCTCGATGACCTTTATTTCTTCCGTGGTTTCCGGATTGAAATATTTCTGCAAATTTTTGTTCAGGACACGGTCCATTTTAATTCCTCCTCAAAAGACATGGCATTGCGCGGACATTCATTAACACAAATTCCGCATCCTTTACAGTAATCGTAGTTGATCACATATCCCTTGCCGTCCGGATTGTAACTGATAGCCACATCCGGGCAAAAGATCAGGCAGTTGTCGCAATAGGTACAGGTTCCGCAACTAAAACAACGATCCGCTTCGTAAATAGCATCTTCCTCGCTAAGTCCCAAATTGACTTCCTTAAAATTACCGACCAATTCCGTAAAATGATTCTGATTTTCGCGAGGTCTGGGTTCTTTGATAAAATAATCCAGGTTCACTGTTTCGTAAGGAACTTCGTTTTTAACTTCAGGATCCAATTGAATCTTTTTAGCTGTTAGGAACTGATGAATGGCCTGGGCCGCCCGTTTTCCGGTTCCGATGGCATTCACAACCGTTCCCACCGGCCCGATAGCCGCATCACCAC
>JALWEA010000154.1 GCA_027039465.1 Calditrichia bacterium
AATAAATCAGAAACTCTATATTTTAGCCCTTTAGGGCTTTTTAGAGCAAACACATCGATAGTTTAAGCGATTCCTCATTTTTATTAAATGTGAAAAATGGGAACTAAATTTGCGCTTGGCGTTTCTTTTGAATAATTTAATGAAACAATTTATTTCAAATGTTTCATTAATGTGAAACAAGCGCTATGAAAATCCGCAATAAAAAACTGAATGAAGTCATTCTCGATTCTCTTGGCGAAGGGCTGTTTACCGTTGATCAGGAATTTCGCATTCGCACCTTTAATCGAGCCGCCGAGAAAATTTTGGGCATTAAACGCGATCAGGTTTTAGGCGATTTTTGCAAAAATGTGTTTCAAGCCAGCCGTTGTTTGGAAGAATGCCCCATTCGGAAGGTTCTTGAAACCGGGCAAAATATGTTCGATTTGGAAGGCGAGCTACATGATCGCTCGGGGCGACGGATTCCCGTGAAATTGAATGCCGCCGTTTTGAAGGATGAAAGCGGCGAACCGATTGGCGGCGTGGTCTCTTTTCGCGATATGTCGCATCTGGAAGAAATCCAACGCAATTTGTTAACGCGTTCCAATTTCCATGGGATTATCGGCCAGCATAAATCAATGCAGGAAATTTACAATTTAATCGAAGAAGTTTCCGATTCCGATTCTAGTGTGCTTATTCAGGGTGAATCCGGCACCGGTAAGGAAATGATTGCCAATGCCATTCAAAAAACCAGTCGACGAAAAGACAAACCTTTCATTAAAGTCAATTGTTCGGTTTTCCCGCCCGATTTGCTGGCTAGCGAACTATTCGGCCATGTCAAAGGCGCCTTTACCGATGCTGTGAAAGATCGGGTGGGGCGTTTTGAATTGGCCGACGGTGGTACCATTTTTCTTGATGAGATTGCCGAGATGCCTTTGCAAATGCAGGTTCAATTATTGCGCGTTTTACAGGAAGGAACCTTTGAACGGGTGGGAGAATCCATTACGCGCAAAGTCAATGTGCGGATTATCGCGGCAACCAATAAGGATTTACGAAAGGAAATGCTGGCCGGGCGGTTTCGGGAGGATTTGTTTTACCGCTTGAACGTTATTCCCATTCATGTTCCCCCTTTGCGTTACCGCAAATCGGATATTCCCCATTTGGTGCAATATTTTATTCAAAAATACTCCTTGTTAACCGGGAAGAAGATCAAAGAAATAGACGACGAGGCCATGGATTTGCTGATTGCTTATGACTGGCCGGGTAATGTGCGTGAGTTGGAAAATACGATTGAGTATGCCTTTGCCCGAACCCGATCGGATATTATTCACGCTTCCAAGCTGCCGCCCAATGTACGGTTACGGCCGCAGTGCGAATGCGAAGAACCCCGAAAGCAAACCGATCAAATACAGACGGCCAACGAGTCGGTCTCGGAATTTCAACGGATACAAAGTACGCTGGAGAAAGTCCATTGGAATCGTTCGAAAGCTGCGCAAATATTAGGCATGGGACGTACCACCCTGTGGCGTAAAATGCGCCAGTACGGTTTGTTACAAGAAGAAAAATAGTGCGCTGTGGCTAACGGACCATGTCCCGCCACGAAACAAAATATCAGACAAAATGTTTCATCTTAAACTTTTTGTTTCAGATATGAATTGATTTGTTTCAATTAAGAAAATACCTAAATATTGACTATTTTTATTATTTTTAAATACTTAAATTTGATTTTATAAATTGGCACAGATTTTGACCTGTTAAGTGCATGAGGTTTGCCTATGTCTGAGATGTTAGCCAATAGTTACTTTATTAGTCGGAATTTTGCCAAAGCTTTGCCCCTGTTTGAAGAAGAATTGCAGGCGGGTAAGGCTTCCGACAAAATTAAAAAGAAACTGATTATTTGTTATTTAGCCGTTGGTCGGGTGGACGATGCTTTCCGGCTATTTTACGAACTAGTAAGTAAAGATCCCGATATTATTATTAATACCGATCCCTATTGGGATGATTGTCCTTGTCCGGAAATGGTGCATGACTTTGAAAGTAATAAGAAACCCGATGTCGGCTCCGCAAGAA
Source organism: Calditrichia bacterium (assembly GCA_027039465.1). GTDB lineage: Bacteria > Calditrichota > Calditrichia > Calditrichales > Calditrichaceae > Caldithrix. Next base: position 2,047 of record JALWEA010000154.1, read on the forward strand.
TTCCTTTGATTTTGGGAATGCTTTATCTTTTTTGCGATGTAGATAAATCCGTACGGTATTTTGAACAAGCTTTGGAATCCGATCCCTCGAACCTGAAAATCAGTTCTTTGTTGCAGCGCTTGCAAAAAAGAGCCCAATCCGTTTAGCCGCTTTTCCTCTCGGAAAATAGATTTTGTCTTTTTCCGAAAAATTCAATAAACTATTACTTTAAAATTTGCCCGGATATTATTAAGTTCTATTGTAAAAAAGTATCAACATAATACAAAATTTTGCGTAAATTGGTTTTGTCTGAAGAAGCGATAATGGAGAAGGGAATGAAATTTAAGTTCGATCAAAAAAGCCTTGCCGAAATAGAAAAGGTCTTGGAAGTAAAGTTTGCCAAGCGCGGAAATCAATATCGGGCGGTTCTGTTAAATACCGAAGAACATCGCAAGTTAAGCATTGAAATTTATCCTGAAATTCAAATCGGCGAAAAAATCGGTAATTTGGTTTCCATTTACACATCGAACACCCATGCCCAACTCCATTTTTGCGAAGGTTACGTTGCCAGTGACGTTTTGGGAGAAGTGACATTTTTTGCCGAATACAATGGCCGTCTGTCCGGCATTGTGGTGGAAAAACAGGCTGCTTGCTCCATTTTTACCAATGTGGATCGCAGTTTGTTATCCGGGGATTTTGAGAAGCTGGCTCCGGAAGTGATGTTGTCCGGGATTGCACTTTCGCTTACCGAACCGCTTCTGGACGAGCAAAGCAAAAAATAAAACGTCTAAAAATATAACTCTATTCGTTGATTTTAACGAATACCGTTTGAAATAACTTAATTAGAAATTTGTTTTATCAATAAATCCGTTCTTCCTTTTATGAATGATCTTTTTCAACAATACAAATCATATTTGGTTTTTGAACAAAATCTATCGCCCAATTCCATCGACGCTTACACGCGGGATGTGCTTCGATTCCTGAAATATTTAAAAACCATCGGAATTAAATCCGCTTTGCAGGTCAAGGCAGCGCACATCCAACGTTTGATTCAGTTATTAAGTGAGATGGGGCTTTCGGCGCAGAGTGTGGCGCGCAACCTTTCTTCCATCCGCGGGTTTTATCATTTTCTAATAGCCGAGAATTTATTGGATCAGGACCCTACGGAAACCATCGATCGTCCCAAGTTGGCGCGCCGTTTGCCGTCGGTCTTAACGTATGATGAAGTGCAAAAGATTCTCTCCCTGCCCGATGTGAGCAATCATTTGGGCTTGCGCGATAAAGCGATGCTGGAAACGCTTTACGCTTGCGGGCTGCGCATTTCGGAACTTTTAACATTGCAAATACGCGATATTCATGAAAAGCAAAATTTTGTGCGTATTTTCGGTAAAGGGCGGAAGGAACGTTTGGTTCCCATCTCGGATACGGCCCTTAAATGGATTAAGCGCTATTCGGATCAGGCCAGACCTTTATTGGATCGTTATCAACGATCGCAAGGGGTCTTATTCCTGAGCGTGCGCGGTACTGCGATGAGTCGCATGGGGTTTTGGAAAATTTTAAAAAAATATGTGGACAAAGCGGGTATCCGCAAGGAAATTCATCCGCACACTTTTCGACATTCGTTTGCAACGCATCTGCTGGAGAACGGGGCCGATTTGCGAGCCGTGCAGGAAATGTTGGGTCACGCCGATATTAGCACTACACAAATTTATACCCATGTGGATCGCACGTTCCTGCTTCAGGAATATCAGTCCTTTCATCCGCGAAGCGATGCAAACTTAAGCAAAACATCTTGGAAAAAAACACGTTAAAAACGGGAGTCGCGGAATGCTTTTTGACACGAATGTTGTTATTGTCGGAGCCGGACCCGGAGGTGTAACGACCTCTTTGTATTTAAGTCGATATAAAATTCCTCATATCATTATCGATAAAGCCGATTTTCCACGCGACAAAATTTGCGGCGACGGTCTTAGCGGAAAAGTGGTCGGTGTTTTGCAGGATTTGAATCCTGACTGGATTGATGAAATGCAACAAGACAAAAGCCGTTTCCTAGATAGTTGGGGGGTGCGTTTTGTCGCGCCAAACGGTCAAGCGGTGGATTTGCCGTTTCGAATTAATAAGGAAAAGCCCAAACGCGCGCCTGGCTTTATCGCCAAACGTTACGAGTTCGATCAATTCCTATTCTCCAAATTACATCGCGGCTTTGCTTCGGTTTTTACGGGAATGCGCTTAACGGATGCCGTTCAGGCTGATGACGGAATGATACTAAAATTGCAGGTCGGTAAAGATACATTCGAAGGGAAAGCTAAAATTGTGGTTGCTGCGGATGGCGATCATTCGATTATTGCTAAAAAATTTGCCGGAAAGCATTTGCAGCCCGACGCCTATTACGCCGGTTTACGCGCCTATTATTCCGGTGTTTTGGAAAGGCATCCTCAAAATTTTATTGAGTTACATTTTCTTAAAGAATGTCTGCCCGGCTATTTTTGGATTTTTCCCTTGCCCGGAGATGAGGTGAACGTGGGGCTCGGGATTCTAAGTAAAGATGTCAAGAAACGCGGTTTGCACATTAAAAACATTTTTGAAAGTATTATTCAGTTTAATCCGGATATTCACGAGCGCTTCAAATTTGCCAAATTGGTTCAGCCGGTGCGCGGCTGGAGATTGCCTTTGGCCAAAGAAAAACACGCTCTTTCGGGTGACCATTTCTTATTAGTAGGCGATGCGGGTTCATTGGTCGATCCCTTCACCGGCGAAGGCATCGGCAATGCCATGGTTAGCGGGCAAATTGCCGCGCAAATTATAAACCGTGCAATGGAAGCCGAAAATTTTTCGGCTGCATTTCTCAAACAATACGATACCTCCGTTTACGATTCGCTATGGAGTGAACTCAGTTTGAGCCAAACTCTGCATCGGCTGGTTCGGCATCGCCATTTGTTTAATTTTGTTGTCAATCGTATCAATTCAAATAAGCGCTTGCAAGAAACGTTTTCCACCATGTTCAATAATCTCGACAATCGGGCCATGTTGCGTTCGCCTATGTTTTACCTGCGCATGTTGTTAAATATTTAGTGCTTATTCCTTTTGCAACGGACTGCAAAAAATCAAATAGATTCCAGCCTTAAATTAAGGACAAATTCGGAATAAATTCGATTAGGTTATATTAGCCAAAAGGCATTGCCATGTCCGTTAAACGGTTGACGCCTATTTTGCTGATTTTATTATGGCCGCTGTACGCTTTTACGCAGGTCGTGTTCAGTGAAATCATGTTTGATGTACCAGGCGCGGATTATGATGATGAATTTGTGGAGCTGTACAATTGTTCGCCTTCGCCTGTGGATTTGGCAGGCTGGCAGTTTAGTGACAGCAGCGGATACGATACCATTACGGATGCCGGACAGGGTACGGTTCTGCAACCCGGACAATTTGCCGTTTTGTTGGACGGAAGCTATTTTGGCAATTCAACCACGTACGATACGTTAATTCCGCCAACGGCTTTAATTCTTTCCATTGATGATAATGCTTTTGGAAGTAGCGGTCTGTCCAATACCCGTGGCGAACGCTTGTCATTAATCAATGCAGCCGGTCGGGTAGTTGCCGTTTACCGTTATTCACCGAACAACGTGCCTGGCTATTCCGATGAAAAAATCGATTTGTGTGCCGGAGACGATTCTTCCAATTGGGCTAACAGCTTGCGACTTTGGGGAACGCCCGGCTTTAAAAATTCGGTTACGCCCGAAGATTATGATCTTGGCTTTAAGCAAAATGCTTTGCGCTTTGAACCGCGATCAGCAGTTAAAAAGGGGCAAGAGGTGCAAGCTGAGCTTGTGTTTGCGAATACAGGTAAAAAGCTGTTCGATGCTCCGGCGCGTTTTACCGTTTTTGTCGATTTTAATGGCGATGGCTTGGCAGAACCGCTGGAACCGATTTTGTTTCAGCGGCAAAAAGACATTCGTCTTGAAGTGAAACAGCAAGACAGTTTGCATTTTGATTTTGCGGCCGATTTCAGTGGCGCGCTGTCCGTGGTCGCGCTTTTAACTTCCGGGCAGGATCAAAATCCGGCTAATAATTCAATTGCAGAGCAACTGATTGTAATCGATCAAACCGTTCCTTTGAAAATCAACGAGATTAAATTCTTAACGCAAAAAGGCGAGCCGGAATGGGTGGAACTTTACAATGCCGGAAACCAGGAAATAAATTTGCGTGACTGGGCTTTAACCGACGCCAAAGATACGGCGCGTATTAAGCGGAATGTAACGATTTTCCCTACCGAATTTAAGGTGATTACCGACGACAGTAGTTTACTGAATTTTTACGCTTTGGCGGATGACGACCTGCTGATCGTTGACCGCCTGCCGAGGTTGAATAATGACGCGGATGTTCTTTATTTGCTGGCGCCCTGGGACGATTGGATCGATCAGGTGCCTTATGAAAAAAGTTGGCTTTGGGGCGAAGAAAATCGTTCGCCGTCGTTGGAACGCATTAATCCCAAAATTGACGGGCGCAAGGAAAGTAATTGGGGACCAAGCGTAGCGGAGCAGGGGGCAACGCCGGCTAAAGTGAATTCATTGTTTGAGCCGCTAAAAGTTTCCAATTTAAAATTGAATGTAGATCCTAATCCATTTTCACCCGATGGCGACGGATTTGAAGATAACACGATCGTATCACTACAACTACCGACCACTGCGACGCGTGTACGTGCCACCGTTTACGACATTCTCGGAAGAAAAATCATTACACTTACCGATGATCATCTGATGGGGCAAACCGGACAATTAATCTGGAACGGACGGGATGAGCGGAAACAACGCGTACGAACGGGCATTTACATTATTTTTGTGCAAATTCTAGACGACCGAAAGGGCATTTTACAGGAGGCCAAAACCACGATCGATGTGGCACGGTGACGATTCAATAACCGGTTGCCTTTGACTGCGTCCGGTTCCCGAGTGTCCCGAGAATCGGGACGTACCGAGGGACTGACGCGGAACCGACTGCACAAACAATGATTTACGATTACCGCTTAACGAATACACGAATAACGGTTACACGCTTTACCCTTAACCCTTAACCCTTAACCACTTCCAAATCGATCGATTCCCAGTTCCTAATTCCAAGTTCCAATCTTCCTCATCCCTTAATCACCCCGATCGGCCGCAGGCGTGCTACTTTCAGGCTCATGCCGCTTTCGTGCATGACGTTTACCACATCTTCCACATCTTTGTATGCTTCGGGCATTTCCTCGGCAACTGTAGCCCGACCGCGCGCCTGAACCACCACGCCACGCTGCTGCATTTCTTTGATTAAATTCCGACCTGCCCCCGCTTTTTTCGCTTGCCTTCGGCTCATAACCCGACCGGCGCCATGGCAGGTGCTGCCGAAAGTCTGCTCCATGGCCTTTTGCGTGCCCACGCTGACAAAAGAGTAACGCCCCATATCACCGGGAATGAGCACCGGCTGTCCGATATTCCGATAGCGTTCGGGAATCAATTCGTGGTTGGGCGGAAAGGCTCGGGTTGCGCCTTTGCGGTGGACACAGACTGTTTTTTCTTTTCCTTCGATGAGATGTTTTTCCTTTTTGGCAATATTGTGAGCCACATCGTAAACCAAATGAAATTGTAATTCCGAATCGGAAATACTGAAAACGCGTTTGAAAACCTGATAGGCCAAATGCATAATCACCTGTCGATTGCTCCAGGCAAAATTGGCCGCGCAGGACATGGCCGATAAATAATCCTGACCTTCTGGACTTTGAATGGGGGCGGAAGCCAATTGACGATCGGGAAGATGAATGTGGTATTTTTCCATGGCCCTGGTCATGACTTTCAAATAATCATCACAAATCTGGTAACCAAAGCCGCGGGAGCCGGTATGAATGAGTACCACGATTTGATTTTCGAACAATCCCATGGCCTGCGCCGCCTCGGGGTAGTAAACGTGATCGACCACATCCACTTCCAGAAAATGGTTGCCCGAACCGAGTGTCCCCAATTGATCCAATCCCCGTTCAACGGCCCGATTGCTGACTAAAGAAAAATCGGCAAAAGGCATGCGGCCGCCTTCTTCAATCACCCGCAAATGCTCCGGTTGGCCGAAACCTTGTTCAATAACGTAGGACACACCTTTTTCGGCCACCTTTTTTAATTCCTTTTTGGAAAGTTTTTTGATAGCATGCGAAGAACCGACGCCGGTGGGAATGGCTTTAAATAATTCCTGAATCAATGTGTCGAGTCGTTTTTTAACAGCGTCGATCGTTAGTGCTGTCGTCGCCAGTCGCATTCCGCAATTAATATCGTACCCGACACCACCGGGGGAAATGACACCGTCGTCCCAATCCGTTGCAGCCACACCGCCAATGGGGAATCCGTAGCCCCAATGAATATCGGGCATGGCCAAGGAAAATTTTTGAATGCCCGGTAAGTGCGCTACATTGATGACCTGTTGCAAAGGAGCCTGTTCTTCGATTAAATCGTCCATCATTTTTTTATTGGCGTAAATTCTACCAGGTACTTTCATTTCGCCAAAGCGCTCGATCTCAAACAAGTAAGGTTCCAATTGACGAATCGGCAGATTGGTCGGCTTCATGTTTACCCCCGCTTTCAAAAGTTGTTTTATAACCGATGCTAAATTAGGAAGGGAATTTTTGAATTGCAATGTTTTCGAGTTCATCGATTTTAAGTGATGGGCCTTCCAATAAATCTATGGATGAATTCAACTATCAAATTTTAAATAATGTATGTGTTTACTCTAAAAAGCCCTAAAGGGCTAAAATATAGAGTTTCTGAAGATTTATCCCCAACATAAATGTTGGGGCTAACTTATGGCTTTTTATTTTGTTAGCCTTATCCTTCTGTTTACATCCCGGTTTATCGGGGATGATTGGGACTAAATAATCATTTTACAACAAAAGGGGCTTTAGCCCCTTTTTAGAGTGGACTCATGTATGAAATTTTATTAAAAACATTAAATTAAGAATTATTTATTTATTATTTCTACTTTTATTTCCCCGCAGTGGAATATGACCATAGTCCACCGATTTATCGGTGGGGAACATATAGTCACAATCAGTCCCGTTCCGTCAGGGACGGCTGATGCACTATGAAATAAATAGAAATTAAATGTCCCGTTCGAGACATCATCATATTGATGCGGATTTGTTTTTTCCCGCCATGAATGACGGGGCTATGCTCAAAAATCCTTTCAGAATTTTTCCCTGTAAATCAGAGCAAGAATGGCTTTTAAGGGGCAAAGATCAACTGATAAATTTGAAGGTTAAATTAAAAATAGATTTATACACACTAAAAAAGCGATTTATCAACTTTTGTAAGAGCAAATAAAATATTTTTTACCCATAGATTTACCAAGAGTTCCTAAGTGATTCCATCGGCGCAAGAGATTTTTGAAGATGGGTTTTGGGAAAGACAATTTTTGTGATGGGAGTTTTGTAGATGGCCTTGCAAGCTGCCCCTCCGACAGGAGGAAGGGCAGCCAAGGCCGATTTTGCAATTTATCTGAGCAGAATCATTTTGTGCATGATGGCTTTTCGTCCGGCACGGAGTTGATAAAAGTAAATGCCTGAAGAAACCGGATTGCCGCTGTAATTGGTTCCGTCCCAGGTGAATTTATGGTAACCCGGTTGCAGGCGACCATCGGCAAGGGTTTTGACTTCTTTGCCCAGTACGTCGTAAATTTTTAAACTGACCTGCTGATTTTTACCCGATTCCGGAATGCCGATGCGAATGGTCGTGCTCGGGTTAAAGGGGTTCGGAAAATTCTGCGACAGTTTGTATTGCAGCGGGATAATGGCCGGTTTGAAATGATCGTCTTTACTCACATAAATTCTGAGTTTGTATTCGGATTTTTTCGGAGTGAAGTCGTATTCGGTTTTATCATTCATATTAATCACCGTCTCCGTTTCAGGATCGACAAGGTACATGTACAACGGTTCGTTATTCGTGCAAACGGTTGACCATTGCAAATGGTGATTTTTGCCTGTTTGGGTCGTTCGCAGCATTACGTCCCAGCTAACTACGGCGTCGGTTGCCTCGGGCATGGTTTTAACGTCTTTGCAGAATGAACCGTTGCGTCCTTCAAAAGAAAGTGCGGCAAAGTCCTTAAAGTAGGGCGGCTCGGGTAGTTTGGCGGTTTTCAGGGAACTCAACCCGAACACATTGTAATCGTCTCGATAATTATCACAGGCAACGGTAAGGTTCACCAAAAAGGCGTTTTGGTCACCCTTAACTTTCATTAAAGTCGATGGTTTGTCAAGGCTTTGAGCCGTTGGTTGAAAATAGGGTTCATTCGGGATTTGTAACGTTAAGTGCGCTTTGCTGAAAATCCAGTATCCGCGCCAGGGAATGGCTACCGTAGCGGAATCAATGGGTTCGGGATGATAGCCGATGTACTCTTTGCTTTGTTCGAACCAGTAAACCGCTTCACTGAGCAGCGAATCCTGAAAAGCTTGCTGCCAGGTTAATTCGCCGTTTGCGCCGGTAATGCGGCAATCGATCCAGCGCTCAAAATAGGGCAGTGGTAAGCCGATCTGGTTCCAGCCGGGTTGCAGTTGAATGGTTGGATTGAATTCCTGCTCATCCATACCAACGGCCGGTTCGATGGGGAAAGAATTGAGATCGATATGCAGGAATTTTAACGGCATAATCCAGAAAGCCGTACCAGGTTGTATCTCGGCGTCGGGCATCAGTTGGTCATACTCCTCGGTTTGCGGATTCCAACGGAAAAATACCGCGGAAGAGTCCTGGATATTCAATTCCTGCGCAGAAAGGGGTTGGCTTCTGGGTAAAGATGCCATGATCCACAGGAAACGTTTGGTTGTTTTTTGTGAGGCCCGAATCGTAAATTGGGCTGCTGCTTTTTTGGCCAAAAGACGGCCTCCCACTCTCTTGAATACGAGAATCGAAACAAAATACTTGCCATCCGTTAAACGGGTAAAGGTTAATTCTTTTACGCCGGTGGTATCGATGCGTATGGAATCGGGCCCGTCGATTTGATGTAAATTAACACGTATGTGATAGGATTGCGTGGAATCCCTGACCCAGCTTTCTGTGGAATCCAGAACAGAGATGCGGAAACGCATGGCTGCCTGCGTGCTAAGCAATCCGCCGATAGGATAAACTTTAAGTACCGGATAAAGCACGATGGGTTGCGTTGCGATTCTTTTAACTTTAATTACAAATCGAAGCGTATCCAATCCGCCGAAATGGTCGTCAAGTTTTAAACGCACCGGATGCAAACCGGTATCACTAACAGCCGGGGTTCCGCTCAAAGTACCCTTGGCCCAAGTAAGCCAATGCGGAATTAGCAAGGGAGTCACGGTAACGGAATCACCGTCTGCATCTTCGATGATCGGTACGTAAACATAAGGGCTGTCAACATAGGCTTCCGTAAGCGGTGCATTCACAACATGCGGTTTGGAATTTAATCCCAATCCGCTTATTGCCATAAACATACGTCCGTCTTTTAAATGCGGATCATTGCACGTTACTATCAAAGAATCGCTAAAATGCCCCCGCCGATTCGGATGAAACCATAGTTTAAAACCGAGGCTATCTTGGGGCTCAATGCCCTGGGTGATATTTGTATGTTCGATAACAAACGGCCCGTTTTCACCGGAATGTAATAAACGGACATCTTGCACTTCAAGCGGTACATGTCCCCAATTTTTGATAAATGCAAGGGTCGAATCTTTACTGTTGGGGAAACAACGCAAATTAAAGCGCAGTGCATATAATTTGCCTCTAGGCTGTAAACTCGGCGTTGCGAAGGGCGAATTACCGAACACGCCCTGATTGATTCTCTCCCCATTTGGTGCCGGTTCCAAACTAAAATCGTCGTTTGGGTCTCCGGCATCAATGGTCGGAGACATGGGATCGGCTCTAAAAGGAGGATCGTCGTCAGTCTCCGGGAGGAAAATAGGAGCCAGATGAGAAATGTGCGCCGAAATTACCCCCATCCCGATGGAATCTACCGTTGAATAGCGCAACCAAATTTGGTTTTGTCCTTCTGCAAAAACCGGCGCCTTATTTTGCCAGATAATTGCATTGCGAACCCAAACCTGAACATTGTTGCCTTGAGCATAAATACTATTAAATGAATTCAAAATATCCAGATTTTTAAGATGCGCCTTGCTCCCATTACTAAGAAGAATACCTGCCCAGCAGGAATCAATTAAAAAGTGTTCCCCGTAAAATTCGGCATTGTTAACCTGAATTCCTATTGAGTCATGGACAATTCCGCAGTAGTTTAGTTTAATCGGGCGGCCGTCAGATTGAATGCCTGCTTTGGCATCACTTACCGAAAACCACAAAAATTTGACGGTATCCGGAGCCGAAAAAAGAGTAACACCATCCCATAAACCATAAAAAGAGCGAAATTCAACCATTTGGGAAGAGTCACCCGTAACCAATAATTTACCTTCTACATCCAATCCCGTACCGGAGTTGAAATAAATATTAATACCGGGCAAAAGGTGCAACGAATCACCAAACGCTACCTTTAGATTCGATTTGGCCCAATAGGGTAAAGTCGTATCTGCAAGTACTCCCGATAGTGTCCCGTTGAGTTCATGGTAAGTTCGCACATGAACCTCATTGGAAAGCGCGGAAACTTGTTGATTTTGGTAAACGGCTTGAACGCTGTAGAAATAATCCTCAAAAGCATGGACATCCAAATCGGTATAATTAGTTTCATTCACAGAAATGCGTTGACCGTCTGCGTCGCCATTGATTCGTTTAATTATTTCATAGTGATCCAAGGTACCCTGATTCTCAGGTGAAGGATCCCATTGTAATTGGATTCGGTTGCGATCAAAATCGACAACCCGTAAATTCGGTTTCCATAAAGGCTTTTTCAATATTTCAGCCGTACCGGTTTCATAATCCGTGGCAATAATATTGATGGTGCCGTCCGCATTATAATCGCAATAATTTAAACGGTCATAGGGATTTGGACCGGAGCCAAGTTGCATTTTAAATACCGGTGTGCTACTGAAAATAAAGTTACCCTGTTGAGATGTTTGATTTTGGTAAATCAGCAAACTGTCATCTTGCAGAAAAGCAATATCCAAAGGATTGATTCCGTCCGTCGTCGGGTCACCGCCAAAATCCTGGACGATAAAATCCGAGGGCGAGGCGGCATTCGGATTAAATTGAATGCCCGAACCTATCGAGGCCGTTTTTGTCCCTCCGATAACCACGTTATGATAAAGCGGAATAATATCGAGGCCGGTAGGTGACATGGCTAGGATTTCCAATTTATTATCGTTGTCGAGGTTAGCCAATTTTACGGAATAATAGCCCATATCTCCGGTTAATGTATCCGCTTCGCTTCCGTAATTCAAACCATACGTAGCGCTGCCCGAACGATAGACGATTTTACCGTTCCAAATCATCACCAAGTCATTTGCCAAATTATCATCGACATTGCCAACGGCTACCATTTGGATGGGATATGCGTCGTAATAAATAATCGAAGTATTAAATTGCTGGACGCCCGGATAAATGTTGTAAACAATATCCAAGGAATTACCCAATACCAAAAGATCCGTTTGGGCGTTGTTATCGTCATTGTAAGCAACGACCTGGCGTATATTTCGCTGAGAATACTGATTGTCGGTAAGCTCGAAATCAATCCTGTCTTCCGTTGATCGGTTGATGAGAAAGTGCACGGCATTTTCGTCGTAAATAATCAAATCGGGTAAATCATCATTATTAATATTAGCTGTAATGAGTTGATGATAAATGTGCTTGCTGATCTGGATTAAACCCGGAAAACCTTTTCGATAAACACTTTGTATTACAGAGTCTTCACTAATTTTTGTTCGAAAATAACAATAAAGGGTATCGTTGGAAAAAGTTACAAGATCAATTAAATCGTCGGAATTAAAGTAACCGGCAGTCCAGTTGGTGGCAAAATGTTTAATGGGATAAGCATATTGATCAATGACATAAGTAAACGGGGAACTACGCATTTGTCCGAAAGTATTGGAAAATTGGATGGGCGTTAAGCTCAACTGTCCTGCAGTATCTTGGAGTGCATAAATTCCTTTAGTAAAAGCAAAATCCCAGGTTTCGCCCGGAACGGCTCCCGCAGGTTGCGTTCGATTGAGTTTGAAAACCGCAATCGTCGAATCAAACGGGTCGTAAGAAATGTCGAAATTTAAAAACCCGAAATAATTACTAAAAACAAACGATTCGGTTTGTAATTGATACATATTGGGAATCGTGGAAAAACGGATGCGAACTTCATTCAAAGGTGTGTTTACAACCGCATTAGGCGGTGGATTTACCTCTTTAATTTGAAAGCTGTTCAAAAGTACTAACTCGTCACTCCCGAGCGCCATTCCAAGAAGGCCTTCTTGTTCGGAAGTAATAAACGCGTTAATAGCAAATCCGTCGGGCTCATGATAAATGACATGCCATTCCCCCAAGGGACTGTTAGCATCCGGTTTAACGCTTTCCAATATGTCACCTGAGGAAGTCCCGACCCAAAAGTATTGTACCGAAGAATTATAATTTGAGTAGATGCCCAAGCTTTTGGCGTCCGTTACGAAGATAACAGAAAGGTC
>JALWEA010000155.1 GCA_027039465.1 Calditrichia bacterium
ATCGCGATAACGGGCGCTTGAACATTCACGGTTTTAATGATTACATCATTCCCACGGCGGTAGATGTGCCGATCATGGATATTAAGATCTTGGAAAATCCTTACCCCTTTGGCCCGTTCGGGGCAAAAGGCCTCGGTGAATTGCCGCTGGTCGGTGCACCACCGGCGGTCGTTTCCAGCTTGCAGATGATTTTCGGTCGGCCGCTGAATAAAATCCCCATTTTGCCCGAAGATTTGTTTGAACTGGTTCAATCAATGCGAAGGAACGGAGGCCAACGATGAAAGTCTCCTTTAAAGTAAACGGTAAACAAGTGGAACTGGATGTTTCGCCCAAGGCACGCTTATTGGACGTGTTGCATGACGATTTGCAATTGATTTCGGTGAAGGAAGGCTGCGGCGAAGGTGAGTGCGGCGCTTGTTCGGTGCTGTTTGACGGCAAAACGGTAAACTCCTGTTTGATCCCGGCTTTTCAGGCCGAAGGGCACGAAATCGTTACGCTGGAAGGTTTGCGTCAATGGCCCGGTTACGCTACTATTGAACGGGCCTATTTAGAACACGGTGCCGTGCAGTGTGCTTTTTGCCTGTCCGGATTTGTGGTCTCGACGGTGTCCTATTTAAAGGAGCAACCGCAAAAGGACGGTGTGAGTGAAGGTGATGTCGAAAAAGCGTTGGCCGGTAATTTATGCCGTTGTACGGGCTACACAAAAATTGTCGAAGCCGTTAAAGATTTGGCTGAACACGAAAAAATTAAAACCCAGTTTGAAGAGGATTGGCCCTATGAAAAATGAGGTTACCCTATTACGCCCGGAAAATTTTGATGCGTTGGATGCGGCCTTGCAGCAAAGTTCCGCTGCATGGACGTTTGTGGCCGGTGGAACCGATTTATTGGTGCAAAAAGAAAAATGGCGGAAGGCAACCCATATTGTGGACTTAACGGCTTTGCCCGAATTGCATCAAACCATCGAAATAAATTCAAAGGTAATTCGCATCGGGGCCGCGGTTCCTTACGGTGATTTAATTCGTCATTCCGAACTCAAGACGTATCTGCCGATTTTGGTGCACGCCTGCGAATTGATCGGCGCCGCACAAATTCAGAATCGAGGAACGATCGGCGGCAATATTGCCAATGCTTCTCCTGCAGGCGATACGTTGCCGGTGCTTGCGGTCTTAAATGCGGAACTGCTGATCGGCCCGCGGCAAAAGGGAGAGTTTAAACGCCTGTCAATGAATGAAATCATGATCGGGCCGGGGCAAATTCAACTTAAGCCCAATGAATACATTGCATTTATCGAGATTCCAATATTGCAATCGCCTGAGCCTTTGTGGGATTTTCGCAAAATAGGACAGCGTGAGGCGTTGGCCATCAGTAAATTGAGTTTGGCCGTGCTTTTGTGGAAAGACGGTAAGCACGTTCAGGATGTGCGTATAGCCAGTGGCAGCGTGGCTCCGGTTATCCGTCGGCATCACAAGACGGAAAATATTTTGAACGGGCAAGAATTGAATGAACAGCTTATTGAAAAAGCGGCGGAAACGTTGAAAAACGAAATCAATCCGATTAGTGATATTCGTTCCACAAAGGAATTTCGTAAAGAAATAACAGCGAATGTATTAAGGGACATTTTGCACCAATGGTTGTAAAAACGGGATTAAATGGTAGGTAGTAAATAAAAAAAGGCGGGTTAAATACCCGCCTTTCGAGTTTTAACGAATAGAAAATTTTTATTCCTGGGATTCCAAAAACTTTTCAGCATCCAGCGCGGCCATGCAACCGGTTCCGGCTGCGGTAACGGCCTGCTGGTAAACACTGTCCTGAACATCGCCGCAGGCAAAAACGCCTTCGACGTTGGTTCGGGTAGTCCCTGGTACCGTTTTAATGTAGCCCGCTTCGTCCGTTTCAATTTGGCCTTTGAAAGGTTGAGTGTTAGGGATGTGCCCGATGGCCATGAACACACCGTCAACCGGCATTTCGGTTTCCTCGCCTGTCTTTGTGTCTTTCAGGCGTACGCCGGTAACAAATTCGTCGCCTAAAATTTCGGTAATCACTTTATTCAAGGCGAATTCAATTTTGGGATTTTCTTCGGCTTTTTTCACCATGATTTTGGACGCGCGGAACTGATCGCGCCGATGAACGATGGTTACCTTGCGTGCGAATTTGGTCAGGAAGGTCGCCTCTTCCATGGCCGAATCGCCGCCGCCCACTACGATTACATCTTTATCTTTGTAGAAGAATCCGTCGCAGGTTGCACAGGCGGAGACGCCTTTACCTTGCAAACGTTTTTCCGATTCCAACCCCAACCAACGGGCCGAAGCGCCGGTGGCAATAATAACCGCATCGGCAGTGTAAACGTTGTCATCGGTTTTAATAGTGAAAGGACGTTTTGAGAAATCGACTTCCTGCGCCATTTCAAATTTGGTCTCCGCTCCGAACTTTACGGCCTGCTCGCGCATATCCTGCATGAGCTGCGGTCCTTGTACTCCGTTGGGAAATCCCGGATAATTTTCGACTTCGGTTGTAATGGTTAACTGCCCGCCGGGTTCATTTCCTTCCAAAACCAGAGGTTGCAGTTCCGCGCGGGCGGTGTAAATAGCTGCGGTTAATCCTGCCGGACCCGACCCGATAATTACCACACGATAATGTTTTGCTTCTGCCATCATATTCTCCTGCTTCTATTGTGCGTTAGTTTTTTGTTCGTTGCAAAATTTCTTTTATAGTAACTTGTCGTTTGATGCACAAACGGCGATTCAAGTTACAGAACAAAAATAAAAGGGAAATTATTTCTTTGTTCGGGGGGGGGAAAGGTTAAGGGTTAAGGGGAAACGTTATCCGTTATCCGTGTATCCGTATATTCGTTAATCGTGAATCGTTGTTTTTACACTCGGTGGGGCGACCACCCTTACAAGCCCGGTAGAATCACTTTGGAATCGGGCGCAGCACCAGTTCCAAGTTTCCAGTTCCCGGTTCCCAATTCTGGCGATAATAGCAGGATTCTTGTTCAAGGCATTGCGGTACTACCCGAAAAATTTGGCGCATAATGTTTCATTCTTTAAATTCCGAATTTAGGGAACAATACATTTAGAAATTTGTACCATTGAAGAAATTTCATCATCATAAGAGGAAGAAGAACGATTGACTGAAAAAGAATTAGTCGAGAAGGCAAAACAAGGGGACAGGGCTGCATTAGCGACTCTGGTCAATCGATACAGCGAGCGAATTTACAATCTGGTTTTGCGAATTTTAAGGCGTCGCGAAGACGCCGAAGATGTGCTTCAGGAAACGTTTCTGACGGTTATTGAAAAAATTCATACATTTGACGGACGCTCTTCGTTTTTTACGTGGATTTACCGAATTGCAACCAATGCGGCTTTGATGCGCTTGCGCAAGAAAAAAGTGGTCTTTCAGGAATTAAATGACGACCCGGACTTTCAGGAAAGCATAGAAAGTCGAGTGTTTGTGGATTGGAGCCAGGATCCTTCGATTGGCATTTATGATCGGGAAGTGCGTAAAAAGATCGATGAAGCGATTAACAAGCTTTCGGACATTTACCGAAGCGTTTTTATCCTGAGGGATATCGAGGGTTTGTCTATTAAGGAGACCAGCGAAATCTTGAATATTACGGAAGAAAATGTAAAAATCCGCCTGCGTCGCGCAAGGCAGTTTTTAAGAGATTATTTGTCGGATTATTTTGAGGAAAGGGCACGGAGTAAAAATGCCACTTCATCATAAAGAACGAATCAAAGAAATTTGCGAGCTAATGGGCGAAGATTTGGACGCTCCGTTGTGTGAAGAGGTGATTGAGCATTTGAACGCCTGTCCGACTTGTAAAGTCTATTTCGACACGGTCAAAAAAACGGTTTTTTTATGCCGTGAGGTGGAGTGTCCCGAAGAACTGCCGGAAGATGTCAATGATCGCCTGCTAAAAGCCTTGAATTTGCAAGACTTGAAAGATATGATTAAAAAATAATTATTTTTCCCCATTAAAATCTTTCTCAATCGAAAAATATTTTTCTCTGCTTTCGCAAATGTATCCTTTATTTTAAATCTGCATCAAAAACCAAAAGTAAATTTGAATTGAAAATAAAAATTCAGGAGGAAAATAGATGCATCCAATTGCAGTCAATGCTCATGATTTTGAGCAAGTTGTATTGAAATCGGATATTCCTGTTATTGTGGATTTTTGGGCGCCGTGGTGCGCACCGTGCCGCATCATTGCCCCGGTATTGGAACAGATTGCTCAGGAATATGCCGGACGTGTGAAAGTGGTTAAATTGAACACGGACGAGAATCCGGAAATTGCGGCTAAGTACAATATTCGCGGTATTCCCACCCTTTTAATCTTTCGTAACGGCGAAGTGGTTGATCAGCTTGTGGGTGCGGTTCCCAAGCACATGATTACGGGAAAACTGGATTATTACACGGCAGCAGTTAACACACTCAATTAGGAACGGGAGGATAGAATAATGGCTTTTTTGCAGGAAAAAGATAAAGAATACATTAAAAAAATGTTTGCGGATCTACAAAATGATGTTCGCATTATTAATTTTAGTCAGGAAATCGAATGTCAATACTGCCCCGAAACAAGACAGATTTTGGAAGAATTGGTGGAATTGAGCGACAAGCTGAGCCTAGAGCTTTATAATTTCATGACCAATAAAGACAAAGTTGAAGAATACAAAGTGGATAAAGTTCCGGCGACCATTATTGCCGGTGATAAGGATTATGGCATTCGTTACTACGGTATTCCGTCGGGATATGAATTTTCCACGGTTTTGGAAGGCATTGTCGATGTTTCCAAACGGGATTCCGGCTTGAACCAGGAATCGCGTGAACTGTTGAAACAAATCGATGCGCCTTTGCGTTTACAAGTGTTCGTGACGCCGACGTGTCCTTATTGTCCGACGTCCGTACATCTGGCACATCGCATTGCTATTGAGAATCCGTTTGTAACGGCAGACATGGTGGAAGCAACGGAATTTCCGGAACTGTCCATGCGTTACAATGTGCGTGGTGTACCGAGAACGATGATCGGGGACGATTATCATGTGGAGGGCGCACTTCCGGAAAACGCTTATATTCCGAAGATTGTTGAATTTTTTAAAGCCATGAAACAAAAACAATAAGAAGGGATTTTTTATGTCGAACAATGCAAACAGCAAACAGTACCTGATTTACGGCGGTATTGTTGTCCTGATTATTGCCATTGCCTGGGTTATTTTTAGCGGTGGTAATTCATCGAAAAAAGCAGTAACTCAAAACGTGCAAACACAACAGCAGCAACCTGTCCAAAAAAGTGCAGCCGTTTCCACACCGGAAGACCAATATCCCATGGCTCCGGACTTTGAATTACCGGATTTAAACGGTAAAAACATCAAATTGAGCGATTTTAGAGGCAAGGTTGTCTTTTTAAATTTTTGGGCGACATGGTGCCCTCCCTGTAAGCGCGAAATTCCGGGTTTTATTAATTTGGTTAATAAATACGGAAAAGACGGTTTTGTGGTATTGGGCGTAGCCGTAGATCCCCGTGAATTCGATAAAGTTAAACCGTTTGCCGAGAGAATCGGCATCAATTATCCGGTTGTTTACGATAAAAAAGGCGTATCGCAGTTGTACGGCGGAATCCGCAGTATTCCGACGACATTTGTGATCAATCGTCAAGGTAAAGTTGTCGGGCAAATTATCGGATCCCGTCCGGAGCAGACTTTTGAAGGAATTATCAAGAGCCTCCTTTAATGATTTTGGGAAAAAGCAATAAAAGAAAAAGCGTTCTTTTGAAAGAACGCTTTTTCTTTTTGTGGCATTTATTTTGCCGTTTTGCTAATTTCATGCTTTAATTATTGTTACACCTAAAAACAGAAAGCAACGTATGGATATTAAGTTTCAAGAATACGATCTGGAAAACGGTCTTCATGTTATTTTACATCAGGAATCTCAAACACCAATTGTCTCGATCAATTTGTGGTACCGGGTAGGCTCGCGTAACGAGCGACCCGGTAAAACGGGCTTTGCTCATTTGTTCGAACACATGATGTTTCAGGGTAGTCAGCACATCCCGCCGGAAATGCACTTCCGGCTTATTCAAAGTGTGGGCGGTACGTTGAACGGTTCCACTTTCTTTGACCGAACGAATTATTACGAAACGCTTCCTTCCCATTATCTTGAAATGGGCCTTTGGTTGGAATCGGATCGTATGGGCTACTTGTTGCCTGCCTTAAATGAACAAAAATTTCAAACCCAGTTGGAGGTCGTTAAAAACGAACGACGCCAGCGCTATGAAAATCAACCGTACGGATTGTGGCTGGAAAAGCTGCTGGAGCTTGCGTTCGAGCCGGACTATCCTTACCATTGGCCGGTGATCGGTTACATGGAAGATTTGGAAAATGCCACGTTGGAGGACATCAAAGAATTTTTCAGAACTTATTACGCGCCGAACAATGCCAGCCTGGTTTTAAGCGGCGATTTTGATGCGGAGCAGGCGAAAGAGCTTGTTGAATTGTACTTTGCTCCGATTCCGCCTTACGGACAAATTCCCGAAGTGCAAAAACATTTTGAGCAATACAATGCAGGCGAAAAAACCGCCGTGATTGAAGATAACGTTCATTTGCCGCGCATGCACTGGGCGTATCATTTGCCCGGCATCGGCGCGGACGAAATCTATCCTGCGGATATTATCACGGGAATTCTGAATGGAGGCAAAAGCTCCAGACTGTACCGGAAATTGGTTTACCAAAAGCAAATCGTGCAGGATATTCAATCGTTTATTTTGCCCATGACCGATACCTCGCTGTTGTTCGTCATTGCCACGCCACGACCGGATGTTAAGGTGGAACAGGTACAGCAGGAAATTGAAGATGAACTGAATAAGTTGCAGCAGGACAAAGTGCCGTACTCCGAATTGGATCGCGTTAAAAATCAGGTGATTGCTCAAAAAATTCGAGATCTGCAATCGGTTTCGGTACGGGCGGATATGCTGAATATGTTTCATACGTATTTCGGAGAGGCCGAACGCATTAACCGCGATATTGATTTTTATTTGCAGGTTAACGAGGATTCGGTATTGCAGACCGCGCAAAAATATCTGAATCGTAAAAACAGAGTGAATGTGACATTCGTGCCCAAATCGAAGTCGTAAGTTTGCACGTTTGGTCAATTTGGGACTGATTGCTATCAGTCCCAAAACCGCTGGCATCTGACTGATAGCAATCAGTCAGATGAATGAAAAATAGAGAAAAAGATTCTTAACAGAAGAGGTAACAATGTCAAAACGCACAATAGATCGAACTCAAATTCCTCAACCCGGCGAACCCCGTCCGTTCAATTTCCCCGAATTCACCAAGGGTGAAATTGCCAACGGATTAAAAATCATCACCGCGCCAAAATCCAATCTCCCTCTGGTCAACGTGTTGCTTTACATCAATGCGTCACCGTTGGACGATCAGCACGGCGCCGAAGGCGAAATGAATCTGCTTTCTCAATTACTGTTGGAAGGCACCAAAACTTTCACCGGCACGCAAATAGCCGATGGGTTCGAACGCATCGGAGCGCAGTACAACGCCCATGTGGCATGGAACGGTTTCTTTCTTGAGATCAATGTTTTAAAAGAACATCTTGTCAGCGCGTTCTCGCTATTAAGCGATGTGGTTCAAAACGCCATTTTGCCGGACAAGGAATTTGACCGTTTGCGTGATGAAACCATGGTCGATCGCTTGCAGGTTCTGGACATTGCCGGGCGACTAGCCAATGAGCATTTGTTCCGCCAACTCTTTCCGGATCATCGTTACGGTTTGCCCGTCGAAGGAACGGAAGAGAGTTTGCCCAATATTCGTTTGCGCAACCTGCGTCGCTTTTATTTGGATCATTTGCCGTCGCGTTCCGCTTCCCTGATCTTTACCGGCGACATCACTCCCGAAGAAGCCTTTGCGCTCAGTAAAAACGATTTTTCGGAGTGGGCGCCGAAGATTATCCGTACGGAAGTCAGCGACGATTTCTTTCCGTCCGTTAATCCGCCAGTGATTTTAGTGCACAAACCCGGAGCGGCTCAAACGGAAGTTCGTGTCGGACAGTTTTTACCGGAACGCAAGCATCCCGATTTTTATAAGATTAAATTAATGAACGAAATTTTGGGCGGCTATTTTCTTTCGCGCTTAAACCAAAATTTACGTGAGAAGAACGGGTTTACTTACGGCATTCATTCCAATCTTATCTACCGCCCGTCCATCGGTGTTTTTACGATTTCAGCCGCCATCCAAAACGAATTTGCAGCTCCGGCTCTTCGGGAAATCTTCAATGAAGTCGAGCGCCTGCAAGCCGATGGCGTAACGGAAGACGAGTTGCAAAATGCGCGTGGTTACCTGACCGGCGTTTTCCCCAATGCTTTTGAAACCATCGATCAGATCAGTGAGGCGCTGGCCAATATTATTACATTTGATCTGCCGGACAATTACTACCGTACGTTCCGCGACAAGTTAAAAGAGATCACCGCAGAAGACATCCGCCAAACGGCACGCGGTTATTTAATGCCGGATGAAATGCAAGTGGTACTGGTCGGCGATCGCGAAAAAATCCAAAAGCAATTGGAAGAAAAATTTGACGTGATGGTTGTGGATGTTAAAGGGAATCCGATTGGCGAAGCATAAGTCTGCCCGGTGGGAGGATAGTTAAGGGTAAGCGTTATCCGTTATTCGTGTATTCGTTATTCGGAATTCACGCAGGCCTGTCATTCCGAACCCCGCTCCGTCGGGGTAAGGAATCCTTAACATCATTCGGGCGTTGTCTGTCATAGGTCGCCTTAACTTTAGGAAACAATGCCGTCGTCCCGACGGGGTAGCACATTCGGCAGTCTGCTGAAACAAAGAACAAGGGGCAAAAGAAAGTGTGAAAACGCTTCCACGAATCAGAAGAGTTAGCCACATCCTTCAGGATGTGGATTCAAAAGAAGAACAATACAGCTCCTTAGGGCGTTTACGCCCTTTAAAAACAGGAAACGGTTGATACCAAACCGGCCTTCCGTGTTAAGGAACGGACGCGCCGTTTTTTCGATATTAATAAAAAAATTATTAAGATTGGAACATTCCAATGGAACCTTCACCACTCGAAAAAGCATTGGCACTGGCCTTGCAAGCCCATCAAGGTCAAACGGACAAAAGCGGATTACCCTACATTCTCCATCCCATCCGATTGATGATGCGCGTGGAAGATTCTCAAGCAAAAGTGGTGGCCTTGCTGCACGATGTTCTTGAAGATTCCGACATGACCGAAAACGATTTAAAAAACGCGGGCTTTGATAAGCAAATTATCGAAGCGGTTGTTTGCCTAACCAAAGATCCTTCTTCCGATTACATGGAATACATCCGTCGAATTAAAAAGAATTCCCTTGCAACACAAGTAAAATTGGTTGATCTTGAAGACAATTTAAACGCCAATCGCTTGAAAGAAATAGAGCAAAAGGATTGCGAACGCATGGCGCGCTACCTGCAGGCAAGGAAGATTCTTCTGGAAAAACCGGAGAAGCAAGGTTGAATGGGAAAGGCGTTATCCGTTATTCGTATATTCGTTAATCGGAATTTACGCCGGTCTGTCATTCCGAACCCTGCTCCGTCAGGGTGAGGAATCCCTAACATCATTCGGACGTTGTTTTTCAAAGACTTCCTCAGTTTTAAAGGAAACAGTTTCGTCGTCCCGACGGGGTAGCGCATTCGATTGTTTGCCGGAATTAATGTCAGGAGATAACGGAGAGTGTAAAAAAACGCCTTCACCAATCAGGAGAGTTAGCCACATCCTTTAGGATGTGGATCAAAAGAAGAACAAAATAACTCCTTAGGGCGTTTACGCCCTTTAATCCGTGTTTATCAGTGTAAATCTGTCGCTAAAAAGAAACTGCAACAACCTGTCTGTCGGAATTAAAAACAAGAGACAAAAAGAGAATGAAAACGCATTCAACAATCGGAGGATCAAAAAAAGAAAATTTTTACTTGCATGCATTCGTTTAATATCTTAAAAGATAAAAATAAAACATAAACCGGTAAATTTAATCAATAGGATTGATCCATGAGAAAACGCATTTCCTTTATTCTGCTTTTTACTTTGATAGCCCTGTCGGCCGTCAGTTTACTTGCCATCGACAAACCCGCGGAACCCAAATCGTTGCCCGTGCTCAAACCCTTGCCCATCCATCCCAGGGTGGAGCAGGCCATCGCATTCTTTCTGCCGCGCATGCATTACAAACATCAGCAGGTGGACGATAAACTCTCTGCGGAAATGCTGAATTTTTACATCGATTTGCTCGACAATCAACATTTATATTTTTTGAAATCGGACATCGATCTGTTTAATAATTACAAATACACGCTGGATGACGCCCTGCGCAACGGCGACCTTCGGGCGGCCTATTTCATGTTCAACTTGTTCATGCAACGCTTTCAGGAACGGTTCGATTTTATTCAGAAGGCCTTTGACAAACCGTTTGATTTTAACAAAAAAGAATTTTTTGAACTGGATCGCAAAAATGCTCCGTGGGCTACCACCAAGGCCGAGTTGGACACGCTCTGGAAAAAACGTCTGAAAAACGAAGCGCTTTCCTTGAAGCTGGCCGGTAAAAAATGGCCGGATATTGTAAAGCGATTGAAAAAGCGCTACAAAAACATGGACAAGAACATGATGAAGACCGAAAGCGAAGACGTCTTTCAGGTTTTTATGAATTCGTTTTGCGAAACCTTTGATCCGCACACCAATTACATGTCTCCGAAAACCAGTGAAGATTTTAAGATTCGCATGAGCCTTTCTTTGGAAGGCATCGGCGCAACCCTGCAAACGGAAGATGATTATACCAAGGTGGTCAGCATTGTTCCCGGAGGTCCGGCTGATAAAAGCGGCCTGCTGCATCCCAACGACCGCATTGTGGCCGTGGGTCAGGGCGAAAAAGGCGAAATGGTGGATGTCATCGGCTGGCGCATTGACGATGTGGTGCAATTGATTCGCGGCAAAAAGGGCACCAAAGTGCGTCTGCAAATTATTCCCGCGGATGCTTCCCTGTCCGATCCGCCCAAAACCATTACCATCGTGCGCGATAAAATTAAGCTGGCCGATCGTGCCGCCAAAAGCGACACGCTGGAAATCATGCACAACGGTCACAAGATCAGGATCGGGGTGATTCGCGTACCCGATTTTTATCTGGATTACGACGCCATGCGCAAAGGCATGCCGGACTACGCCAGCACTTCAAGAGATGTGGCCCGCTTGTTAAAGCAATTGGAAGGCGCCGGTGTGCAGGGCATTATCATTGATCTGCGCCGTAACGGCGGCGGTTTCCTGAGCGAGGCTGTGGACATGACGGGCCTGTTCATTAAGGAAGGCCCGGTGGTGCAGGTGCGCGACAGCCGCGGACGGGTTAAGGTGGAACGCGATGAAGATCCGAAAATCATATACAGCGGCCCGTTAGCCGTGCTGGTCGATCGATTTAGCGCTTCCGCCTCCGAGATTTTTACCGCGGCCATTCAGGATTATCAACGGGGAATCATCGTGGGCTCGCAGACCTTTGGCAAAGGCACCGTTCAGAACATCATGCCGCTTTCGCGCATGTTCCCGCACACCAAGCAGAAGTTGGGACAGATTAAATTCACCATTGCCAAATTTTACCGCGTGAACGGCGGCAGTACGCAATTAAAGGGTGTTATGCCGGATATTGCCATTCCTTCGCGTTTTGACGTACTGGATGTGGGCGAGAGCAGCGAGAAAAACGCCTTAGCCTGGGATGAAATCGAACCGGTTTCGTACGACGTGTTTAATCCGAATCTGCGCGCCGAAATTCCCAAGCTGGAACAATTGCACGAAAAACGCATGGCCGACAATCAGGAATACAAACTCATTCTCAAAGAGATCAACGAAATCAAACAGGAGCGGGAAAAGAATCAGGTTTCGCTCAATTTGGCGGTGCGCAAAAAATTGCGTGACGAACGCGAAAAGCGCAAAAAGGAATTGCAAAAACTGCACAAAAAATCGGGTCAAAAGAAAAACGAAGATTTTTACATCATCGAAACGGCCCACATTCTCGGCGATTTCGCGCAGATGCAGAACAAGTAAACGCTGTTTAAATTGCGCGGTTATTGATTTTGAGCGATTAATTTATTTGAATAAGAAGTTTTAGCCCTTCAACAGGCGCAGCCCGTTTTCCTTCCGGCTGCGCCTTTTAAATTTCTCCAATCATCCTTTCCCATGTGACAATGATTTGAATAAAAAAGAAGCAATTCTTTTTGTTTTTCTTTGAAAAATTTATTAGTATGGTTATGGTTAAGCACCATCCGGACAATATGGATAATTATTAATGAGTCAACTCTAAAAAGGAGCGAAAGCCCCTTTTTTGTGTAAAATGTTAGCCCCAACATTTATGTTGGGGATTAATCTTCAAGGACTCTGTATAGGAGCCCTTTAGGGCTTTTTAGAGTAAACACATTAATATTAGGCATATAACATTATGAATAAGAAATTACCAACTTGGTCAATTGGATACTCCGAATATGAGCAGATAAAATTTACTCATGCTTCAACGCATGCAAATAAAGAGTCAGAAGGATTTGATTGGGTAAAAACGAGTGTTAGCATTAAAGTAGGTGGATTTTCCAGTAACGTTGATTTGATATTGACGTTATCAGAAATAAGGAATTTTAAAAACCAGATTGAAAATATTTATAATAATTTAAGAGGCAGGGCACAATTAAAAACAATTGAAGACCAAATTGAACTGAATATTGGAATAGATGATTTAGGGCATATTAAGTTAACCGGATATTTAAAAGATGATGTATCTTCCGGAAATAAACTAAATTTTGAAATGGATCTTGACCAGTCGTTTCTTCCGAAAACTTTATCGGAATTAAATTCAACTTTAACTTTTTACGAAGATTGTGCCTAAAAACGCTTAACATGAAATTTGACACATATAGCATAATTTCGGCCTGTGAGAAGGTCGTCGACAAGTGAAAGTTTCCTGGCGCGTAACAAATCCGAATAGCTCTGATGTTTGTCGCATCCGTTTTGCCAAATAAAAAGGAGACGCAAATGCTATCTTTCAAATCAAAAAAGCATAAAAAGATCCCGGAACAGGTAGAACCGCGGTATCAGGAGATTGTGACTCTTATTGATGCGGTATGTCGCGAGCATCTGAACGAAGAATATGCAGAGATGGCAAACAGGTTAGCGACGCGCCTGGCGTATAAAATTCCCTCGCCAATTCTGCGGGGACGGCCAAAAATCTGGGCATGCGGCATAGTATATGCATTGGGAACGGCGAATTTTCTCTTCGACAAATCGTTTGAACCGTATATGAGCGCGGAAGAACTATGCCGTGCGTTTGGTGTGAGTAAAAGCAGCGGCTCCAACAAGGCAGGGGAAATTCGAAAAATGTTTGACATATTCCAAATGGATCCGGAATGGACGTTACCAAGTTTGGTTGAAAACAATCCGTTAATATGGATGTTGAACGTGAACGGGATGATTGTGGATGTCCGGCAAATGCCAAGAGAAGTGCAGGAGCATGCTTATAAAAAAGGACTTATTCCTTACATACCGGCAGACAGAAAGAAAGAGTGAACCGCCCGTTGCATATCTCTCGCCCGAAATTTTGCTTTGAATGGCGAAAAGGAAAATAATTTGAAAATTTGCGCTTTGCATTGGCAATTTCCAAACGTTTTTATTATCTTCCTTTATGAAGTTGGGAAAAATAACCTTCATTTGAAAAGCAGAGCTTTAAAATAAATTAAAAAATGCAATAAATTGCTCAACTGGATACTTCAAGATACGCATGTTAGTTCGGCGTTAATAGTTTAAATTGTAAGTTATTTCAATTTAAACGTAAAAAAAATATTAACACTTGTTCTTATTCTGCCAGATTAGAGGGATAAGAACAATAACTGTACGCAAACCTTATTAGCAAGCATTAAAATGAAAAATTTAAGAAAGGGAATATGACAGAATTAAATAAAAGTATTATACAAAAGGTGAAAGATGAATTAGAAATTACAGATGATTT
The DNA here is from genome assembly GCA_027039465.1 of Calditrichia bacterium. Classification (GTDB taxonomy): domain Bacteria; phylum Calditrichota; class Calditrichia; order Calditrichales; family Calditrichaceae; genus Caldithrix. Next base: position 14,018 of record JALWEA010000155.1, read on the forward strand.
GTCTTCTACTGAATTATATGACTTGCTGCATAAATATAGGAGTTCTCAGCACCCAGATAAATTTACAGATGATACTAGAAAAAAAGAGGCAGAAGAAAAGTTTAAGAACCTAAATACTTTACTTCAAGAGTTGGCTTCTTACATAGAGATAGAAAAACTTCAAAAAAAACCAAGTGAGATAATTCCCTTGCAGAAGGATTTTGATTTAGTAAAATACAAACAAGAAAATGTTAACTTGGAAGAAACGATAAAAGATTTAGAATTAACGATACGAGTAGATAAAATTAAAATTGAAAATTTAAAAAAGGAATTAGCAAGGCTACGTTCCGAAAAAGTTGATAAAAAAACCAAAGAACTTATCAAATTATATAAGCCTACTAAAAAGAATTTATTTGCTCTTGGGATAACATTTTTCTTAACTTTTATCGTTGGAATTTTAACTAAAATAGAAGAAATTGCAATAATAATATCTAAGTATTTTCCTTTCAACGAAAAAATACTTAATTATATCATTTTTTTATTTTTAATATTAATT
>JALWEA010000156.1:0-313 GCA_027039465.1 Calditrichia bacterium
ACACAGCGGCATTCCCTACGAATCGATTTTGTATTTGGTGGACGAGGTAACTACGCCCAAGGCGGGATAGTGACGGAGGTTGTTAAGAGTTAAAGGAAATTCGTTATCCGTTATTCGTGTATTCGTTAATCGGATGAGAGTTGAATAGTTGAATAGTTGAATGGGTAAATGGGAAAATCGTTATTCATTGAGCATTGTCATTGCGAACGATCCCGCGAGCCTGCGAGCGGGAGAGTGAAGCAATCCCATCCAAAGCAGCACCGGCCGAAAATGGTGAAAGGGATTGCTTCTCCCGACTTCATCGGGATCGCAA
>JALWEA010000156.1:323-4625 GCA_027039465.1 Calditrichia bacterium
CCACCCCGTCCCGTTCGGGACGGGCAAATTTTGGTGCGGGTATTTGTTTCCCACAGATGAATCTGTGGGCTATTATCGTGTCGTCCCTTGCGGGACTCCGATTGATGGTGGTGGCGCATTCGATTCCCACAAATGAATTTGTTGGCTAATGGCGCATCGTCCCTATCGGGACGAATTAAAATACCGATTGTTGTAAAATCCATCGCGGAGCGATGGGATGCCCATAGCCCATATTTTCAAATATGGGCAAATGGAATTCCACCACACAAAAAGGTTGTCCCGCAGGGACAATTGAAAAAACAGGTTTGTTTGTTACGATGTATTTATTTTTTAATAATGTAAAGGATTGCTTCGTCCCGCTTGCGGCGGGATTGGGATTCACAATGACATGGCGGTGTGACAACCGCGTCTCGATACGATCCCGTCTGCGCGGTCTCTACTCGACAACCGGTTGCCTTTGTCCGCGTCCGGTTCCCGAATGATTCTGCCGGATTTGTAAGGGCGAAGCATTTCCCTAACAAATAAAGTAACAATCGGTGTTTTTGGTTGCACAGCGTTAAATTTGTTGAGTCTAAAGCGTTTTGACGGAAATGCTTCGCCCTTACTTCGGACATCGCAAGATACCAGGCAGAATCGTATCGAGGGACGCACACGCCACCGACGGCGCAAACAATGATTCCCGATTAACGAATAACGGATACACGAATATCGATTTCCACCATTAAACCATCAACTCTTAACTCCTTTCCCTTTCCCCGGCCAATCCCCGACTATCCGAGGAAATTTGTAATCAATAGAATTTTTAATAAATTAAGGCAATTTATTGAAAAAGTAAGGACTTTCCCGGTAATGAAAATTCTTTCCATTTTGGGCTATTTGTTAATGGTCGCCGGTATTTTGGGATTGTTTTTTACTCAAAGCCTGTTTTCTTCGTTTCCGCTTACCGTTGCTTTGCAGGTTATTGCCTTGCTGCTCATGTTCTGGGCGCGAAAAACATTAGGAATGCGAAGCTTTCATCTTTCTGCGGAACCGACCAAAGGCGTTCTTATTACGTCCGGCCCGTACAAGTACATTCGCCATCCCATTTATGCGGCTGTTTGCCTTTTTGTTTTGGCTTCTGTGACCGGTTCGTTTTCCCTTATATCCTTGCTGTGCGCGTTTGTTGTCATAATCGGTTCAATTTTACGAATTTTTTGTGAAGAAAAATCGTTGCTGAAAATTTACCCCGAATACGCGGAATATTCGCAAAAGTCAAAGCGAATGATTCCGTTTGTGTTTTAGATCCATGCATAAAATCTCTCTGTGATTCTCATCAATGATAAATATTGATTTAAATTATTAATCTACATTAGGATTTTACATTAAAGAATGAATATTACAAATTTTCGTTAATGAATAATCAGATTAGCATTAAAGTCGGTTCCTATTCAGACGAAAAACGTAATATCTCGGTTGTAATACCTGCTCTTTGAATTTTTTAAAAAAAATCCTGATTTATTTTTGCGAAAATAATCTATTTTTATGGGAATAACACCCCATATTTTTAGGGGATACCTCGTCCCGATTCTAAGGATTCGGAATAAAATACCCGCGTAATGGTTATTTTGCCAAGTCAAATCCGGATTTAAATAGGAAATATTTCCAAACAAATTCAATCTTTTGATCATGGTCTTTTCATTAAAAAAAGGAAACCAAAATGAAACGCGCCATTTTTTTGCTTTTATTTTTTACCGGTTTATTGTTCTCGCAAACCATGCAAGTTACGGTCAATTCCCAATTTCCCTCGCCTTATTTAAGCGACTGGATGTCGGTGCCCAATCTGATTCAAGTTACCGTATTAAACACAACTCCCAATACGCAAACCTATTACATTAAAATACGTCTGGAATCGGACAATAGCGGCTTGATTTTCGAAGGCAAGACCGAGTCGTTTACCGTTTTGGGTAATGGCGGCAGCTACACCATCGACAACACCAATTTGATCGATATCAATACCGGTACGATTAACGATGCTTTGGTGAATCAGGTGCGCAGTACCAATCAAATTCCCGAGGGAAGTTACACCTTAGCGCTGGAATTGTACACGCAAGGCGCACAAGAACCGGTGTACGGGCCGGAAGTGGAAAATTTCTACGTGGTTTCCTTTGATCCCATCCAAATTTTAGCACCCTTTGACGGCGAAACGGTGCTCAATGAAAGCAGCCTGATATTTCAATGGACGCCGGTGGTGCAAGGCCTTTCCGGTTTTAGCGTCCGCTATCATCTGGCCTTGTTTGAGATTCAACCCGGCCAAATCCCGTATCAGGTCATTACCTCCGCTTATCCCGTGTTTGAACAGGATGTCGTTGACAACACGCAGCTCGTCTATCCGGCCTCGGCTTACGGCCGGTTGGAACGCGGTAAAAAATACATCTGGTACGTTCAGGCTTTTAATAATAATCCAGGTCCTAATTTCAATCAACCTTTGGGCGAAAATGAAGGCCGATCGGAAATCGTTTCCTTTTATTATCAGGAAAAAACCGAACAGGCGGTTGAACTGGCGCATCTCAACCGTTTGGAATTGGTGCCTGGCGTGGCCTATTTGAAAAATCTGTCCGCGGTTTCCAAAACCGAAACCAACAGCGACTACACCTTAGACGGCAGCGCCACATTGGTGGCTTACGTGCAAGACGATTCGTTTGAGGTGCCGGTTTCCATTGATCATTTAACCTTTTTAAAGGGATCGCTTTATCCGCCTTCGTTTATTTCCGGGGATGTCAGCGCTTCGCTATCCGGCGTTTTGTCGCACGTGCCAGGCCTGGAATCGCTACCGATTGAATTGACGGATTTAAGCTTTATCCCGGCGCAAGGGCTGACCTTTGGCGCCAAGTTCAGTGTGCCGGAGAACGAATATGTGCGTCCCGTTGACCTTTCGGGAAGAATTCAACTCAGCACAGCCGGGTTTAGCGGCAAACTGGATTATTCCGGCGATTGGAGCAATCCCATTCTACAATTCGACCACGATTTGCTCAAAATGCACCTAACGGCACTGCACGTGGATCTTTCATCATTTTCGGTGCGAACCGATGCGCAAGTCCGCTTTTTATCTTCGGACAGTTCGTGGAATTTTCCCAATGTTCAATGGACTTTGCCGCAATTGACCTTTCCCATCAATATCAGCGGACAACAATTGCTGTCGCTCATCCCGAACAATCCGTTTCTTAAATTAAGAATTCGTACGCTTTCCGGTTCGGTTTCGTTTAATACCGAAAGCGGTAATTTCGATTTTGATCTGGGCCTGGATGCTAATTTGATTTTCCCGTTCATGCAGCAACCGCAAAATCTGCCCGAAATTTCCCTGCGCTTAAGCAAAACCAACGGTCTGCAATTGCAGTCGTTTGAGCCCAATTTAAGCCGCGACATGCTGATTAATCTGGACTGGATGAAGTTAGCGCCGCGTAATTTGGCCGTGAATGCTTTTTCCTATTTGAACGGTCATTTTACCTTTGATTTGTCGCTGGACGGTGAATTTAATGTCATGAATTTACCGGAATTCAATTCGCCGGTTATTCGGGGCATTCACATTACGCAGCAGGGTATTCGTTTGGATGCGCAGGATTTTACGAACCTTTCCCTGCCGCCGTTCGAACTGGCCGGATTGCGTCTGGAATTAAAGCGCTTTCATGTGGGCGCCATGGAATTCAACTGGCAAAGCGGTACCTTGCCCGATTGGGATTTCTCGGCCGATGTGGATGTGCGCTTGCCCAATTTGCCCATGGATTTCGCTTCTTCCCTGCGAGAAGAAGTTTTTCATTTAAACGATTTAAATTTAGGCAGCCCGCATGTTCATATTGAATTTCCGCAAAAGACCTTCAGCGGCAACGAAGGTGAAATTCCGCTTGGCGCAGGCGCCGCCTATTACGTAACGACTTTGGGCGGCGTGCTGGATTTGACCTGGCAGAATCATTCCGTCAACAATCAATCCACTTTGCAAATGAGCGGCAATTTAAAACTGCCCGATTGGTTGGGCTGTTCCGAAACCCAGAACATGGCCTCGTCGCAACTGCGCATGGACGGATTCGGGCGCATCAGCGGAAGCATCGAAAATTTTGTTCCGTCCTGTCCGTTAAAGTTCGGCTTTTTAAGCTTGCAGGTTACCAACAGTTCGTTGCAGTTCGATTTTTCCGACAGTACGCAAAAAGCAATTTTGCAGGCCGCGGTTACGGCGCAACTGCCGGGCATTTCGCAAGGCACGCAAGCCAACGCCAGCGGAAATATTAGCCTTGATTTGATTAACGGGAAAATGTTGGCCGGTAGCCTTAC
>JALWEA010000157.1 GCA_027039465.1 Calditrichia bacterium
ATTGCAATTGAACCGGTTGTTTTCCGAAACGTGTTAAATCGGGCAGGCGTCTGAAGGTTACTTTTAAGGCGGAATCCGGCGTTTGAAAACGCTGGCTGAAATACTGCCGGATTATCGACTGAACTTCGGGTTGCGATACCTCTTGAGCCTGGACCGCCCAAATGCCTAAAATAAAAACAAACACTGCCAGCCATTTAACACGTGATCTCATGATTTACCTCTTCAGGCTGTTAATCAATCCCAATAACTGATCGGCTGTTTTAACCGCTTTGGAATTAATTTCGTAGGAACGCTGCGCCACAATTAAATCGATCATTTCCTGCGCCACATCCACATTGGATTTTTCCAGATAGCCCTGCATGACCTGACCGAGACCGTCTTCTCCCGGGTTGCCGTAAATGGGTTCGCCCGAAGCTTCGGTAACGGTAAACAGGTTGCCGCCTTTGGCTTCCAGACCTGCAGGGTTCATAAAGCTTACCAATTCGATTTGCCCGATTTCCTGAGGTTCGGTTTCGCCTTCCACCATCACGGAAACCACCCCGTCTTCGCTGATTTTTATGCTGTTCACATTTTCAGGTAGCGTAATTTCCGGGTAAACTTTTAAACCGGAACTAGTAACCAAATAGCCTTCGGAATTGATTTTAAAAGAACCGTCCCTAGTGTAGGCATAGTTGCCGTCGCCCAATTCCACCTGAAAGAAACCGCGACCGTTAATGGCCAAATCCAGCGTATTGCCGGTCTGTGCAATATCGCCGCGCGAAAACGACCGAAAGGTACTCACCGGACGACTGCCCAAACCGATTTGTAACGGCGCCGGATTTTCATGCCCGTCGCGACCGTCATGATCGCCGTGTTGAATGTTTTGGTAGAGCAAATCCTGAAATTCGATGGAGCTCTTTTTAAAGCCCGTCGTATTGACGTTGGCTAAGTTATTGGCGATCACATCCACATTGAGCTGTTGGGCGCTCATGCCCAAAGCAGCGGTTTTAAGCGCTCTTAACATCCCTGTTATCTCCTTTACTTATTAATAATATTTACCGACATCATTGGCCGCCCTGCGGAATGTATCGTCCCAGGCGCGAACCATGCGTTGCATGCTTTGGAATTTGCGTTCGATCTCAATGAGCTGAATCATCTCCTCCGCAGGATTCACATTAGCTTGTTCCAAAAAGCCCTGATGCACCTCCGCTTTTTCCAACTCTTTGGGTTCCGCCGTATCCTTGAGCGCAAACAGATTAGCACCCACTTTTTTCAAATCGCCGTGGTCTTCCACATCCTGAATCAACAAGCGATCCACGTATTCATTGCCCAGATAAATTTCCCCGTTCTCGGTGACCGTGATGTCTTTGGGATTCAAATCATCACCGACCAAAACAATTTGGCCGCTCTCACCTAAAACGGGGAAACCTTGCTGGGTTCTCAAGATCCCATCTCCGTCTAATTTAAAATGTCCGTCCCTAGTCAATGCAGGGCCATCCGGCGTTTCCACCGTAAAAAAGCCTTTACCCGAAACGGCAAAATCCAAAGGATTATCGGTCTCCTTTAAAGGCCCTTGTGCAAAATCCGTTGCTACGTGCGAACGCGCATCTTTTTTGGAATCTCCGTGGACGAGGTCAAAAAACAGAAGGTCTTTTTTGAATCCCATTGTATTTAAATTGGCTAAATTGTTTGCCACCACATCATTTCGTTCCAGTTGGCCGACCATGGCCTGTTTTAAGGACGTCAAATTAATGCGCATATTCAATCCTTTCTTTTTTTGTTCATTGGAATGCAAATGCAATGCCAAAAATCATCGCGGTTTTTAATTTGAAAGACAAAGGCCGAACAACATTTGTCGTAACTTATTGATATTTTGGGAATTAAATTAGTATAAATTTGCAGGATTAAAAAATTATCGATATTGAGAAAACGAAATACTCAAACGGACGGGAAAGAATTGCAAGCGCAAACGGAAAAAATTACCTGCGGAAACGGAGGGAAAATCGTTGAATTGGTGATTGGTTGAATGGGACATTGGGAATTAGGAATTTGGAACCGGCTTTAGCGTTATGCGTGTATTCGTATATTCGTTAATCGTGAATCATTGTTTGCGCAGCCAGTGGCGCGGTTTGATGCCTTTCTCCAGCCTATCATTGCGAGGAACTGAACCATGGCCGGTGCCATAGATTATTAAGGCAGTGACATGGGGCCAAACCTGTCATTCTTGACCCGACGTGTCGGGAGAAGAATCTCCTTCAAAGCGGCAATGGACGTAAGGGATTTTTCATCCCGAGAATCGGGATTCAGAATGACAGCCCAAAACATGTCAATAATAGGAGTGAGCAAGCAAAAGTACCGGTAGCGGCATTTGTTTTTTCCACCCCCTATTATCCCCCTTGTAGGGGGACGTAAAACGGCACGAAAGATTTTGCCCGATGAAAAGTTGAACTTATGGTTGGGGGAAAGAGTAAACACCGAACCACTGGTAAATTGGGTAATGAGCACAATTTTGCAAACAACTTTGCATCTCCCTAAGAGGGGGATTTAGGGGGTCTAAGCCCGGCAAACTACCCTGTTCGTTGTCCAAATTTAAAAAACAGCCTAAATTTTTCAGGCATCTTCCGCGTTGGAACTCCCGCTGGCGCGGTCTCTACTCGACAACCGTATCTCGATACGTTCCGCCAAGGCGGAACTACTCGATAACCGGTTGCCTTTGACCGCGTCAGGTTCCCGAGTGATTCCGATTTATCGGAAGCGTATCGAGGGACGGACGCGCCACAATATGTCAATAGTAGCCCTGATTTATCGGGGCGTGGCAATCCCTTCCATCATTACCGGCCTATGCTGCTTAGGCTGAGATTGCTTCGGTCGAATGCGCCGCCACTATCAATCGGAGTCCCGCAAGGGACGGCACGCTAATAGCCCACAAATTCATTTGTGGGAAACAAATGCACGCACCAAAATATGCCCGTCCCGAATGGGACGGGGTGAATAACAAATCGCCGAGCTATCCTTTACGAAGGGTGTCATTGCGATCCCGATGAAGTCGGGAGAAGCAATCCCTTCCACCATTACCGGACTGCGCTACTTTGAAGGGGATCGCCGCGTCGCTCGCTGTGCTCATTTCTCGCGATGAAAGTCCTTTACGAATAACGATTCCCATTTAACCATTAAACCAATCAACCAATAAACCCTTACACCCTTAACCAATCTCCACCAACGCCCTACTTCATCAACTCAATCAAATTGAGCAACATATTGCGTTCATCTTGTTGGTCTGCGGGCAAGCGCAATATAAAAGCCGGAGCATGCTCGCTTTGATTCAGGTAGGCAAAATCTCCTCCGAAAGAAGTTAAAATTAATTGCACAACGGTTAGATTGATGTTTTCGTCCATTAAAACGGCGGGATTGTTTTTTTGCAAGGAATAGGAAGGAACGGAAGCTCCCTGGTAAACCGCGGCTTCAATCCAATGATTGTTAACATTTTGCAGACGGATATTCAAGGGTTCAATGTTTTTACCGTTTAAGTTCGGCTCAAGATAAAAGCGGATAATCGTCATAAACACCTGTTGCAAATTAAGGGCATTGGCCAAAACGCCTGGCAGTTGCTCCGAACGTTGAATATTCACGGTGAGGTTTGCTTCCGTCAATTCGTAATGCAACTGCTGTAAGGCATCATTAATGACCTTTCCAAGATCAACGGGTTTTATCGATTCTTCCTCGGTCAAAAAAGCAAAGTTACGCACATTATTGATCACTTCACTCATGCCGTTTAAAATTTCATTAATCTGTTGCAAATTGGCTAACATTTGCCCCGAATTTACCTTGGAAGTTCGGAGCCCTTTTTGCATGACATCGGTTAGCAATTGAATCGAGGTGATGGGCTGGCTCAGGCGATGCACAATATTGATGGCCAATTCACCCAATTCGCGGTAGCGATCTCTGGACTGTGCCAGGAGCTGCTTTTGCATGCGCTCCTTTTCCAGATTCTTGCGCAGACTCAAATCTTTGGCGCTGACAATAATGTACTGAACTTCATCGTTTTTGTTGCGTACCATGCCAAAGCTGAGTAAAACGGGAATTTCATACCCCTGGACCTTGAAATTACTTTCGATTTCACGTAAACCGCTGCGGTAAATATCCTGTAGAAACGATTGTTCTTCTTCGGCGACTTCCGGCTCGGAATCGAAGAGATACGGCCTGCCTAAAAAATCATTTAAATTTTGTACCAACAAATCGCTGAGCGGCTTACCCAACAAATCCGTTGCCACACGATTTGCATATTGGATGTTGCCGTCCGGGCTCAAAATAAACACCGCATCCGAGAGATGTTCCAAAATGGTTACGGTGGTTTGGTAATCGCGAATTTTGCTGTAGTTCTCCGTTTCTTGCATGGTTGCTTCCATTGCGGCCTTCCGTTTCATTCGATTAAAAGATTCATTTTTGAGCGAGATTCGGCAGTGAAAAATTCACGTTGCGGATCGATTAAGCGTAATTTGATTCTGGAATCGATCTCTTGAATTCTGAATAATACTTCCTGAAAACGATTGAATTTAAGATTGGATTTCATGACTAGATTATGCCCCAAAATGCGCAACAGATAATGATGTTGCGAAAGAATATGCACAATGCGTCCTTTTACAA
>JALWEA010000158.1 GCA_027039465.1 Calditrichia bacterium
GCTTTCTCAAATAATTCTTCAATCATGGACATGATTATATCTCTCCTGTTTTTTGTAATCCGGAAAAATATAATCATTTTTTTGTTGACATTTCTAATTTACCCACTCAAAACTAAAAAGAACCAAAAATAATTTTATTTCTGATAATAATTTCATCCTATTTATTTGCTCAGGATGAATATTGTGGGACACCAAATCCTACAGGTGTTACAAGTTCATTAGCAAAAGGCTCGGCCTACATAAATTTATCTCAACAAGAATGGGTAGATATTGGTATTTCTTTTGTATCCGTCCTGTGAAGTACATCTTACATAGTTGATTTTTTGGTTGTATCTTCCTTTTTGTTTAACAAAAAATTAAATGGAAGATGCCATGTCAAAATCTGATTCCAACCGTCGTAGTGAAATGTTTAATATTGTAGAATCTTACTACCGCAGCGGATTAAGTCAGCCCGCCTTTTGCCGTCAACAGGGACTAAACAAAAGTACCTTTCTTTATTGGCTAAAAAAATACCGCCACGAAAAACAGGACGATTTTCTTCCATTAAAAGTCAATGAATCCAAAACCTCCTTTAATCTTGAGCTAGATTTGCCCAACGGCATCAAAATTCGCATCGAAGGTTAATACATGCTTTCCCTTTCGGCTAATAGAATAAAATATTACCTTTATGCTAAACCTACCGATATGCGTAAAAGTTTTGACGGCCTGATTGGCTTGGTTCAAAATCAGATGGAATTCAAAGCAACTGGTGGCGATGTGTTTATCTTTATCAACCGTCGCCGGGATCGAATAAAATTGCTTATCTGGAACGGCGATGGCTTTTGGATTCATTACAAGCGATTAGAGAAGGGCACCTTTCAAATTCCACGTCATTCTGTAAAGAGCAATCACCTTGAGATTGGTCATGACCAGCTTATGCTGATCCTTGAAGGCATCGACCTAAATTCAGTGCGAAAACGTGCGCGTTATCACCGAAAAAATCTTGCCTAATATATTGAAAAATTAGTAAATAGCATTCGTTATGAATGCAACGGAAAAACAGCCAACTTACCAGCAATTATTGCTTGAGATCGCCTTCTTAAAAGAAGAGAACGCCAAGCTAAGAAAGATGATCTTCGGTCAGAAGCGCGAACGCTTTATTCCGGTTGATACCAATCAAATGTCGATAAATTTTGGCGATCAGATTGCATATAAGGTTGAAGAACAGACCGAAGAGGTCAGCTACACACGTCGTAAATCCACAAAGAAAATCACGCCACACGGACGAGGGAGCTTGCCTTCCCATCTTCCGCGCAAAGATATCGTTTTAGAGCCTGAGGAAGATGTTAGTGGTTTAAAAAAGATAGGCGAAGAGATAACCGAAGAGTTGGAATACAAGCCTGGTCAGCTATATGTCAAACGTTATATTCGTCCAAAGTATATTGCTCCTGAAAAGGAAAAGATCAGCATAGCGCAAATGCCTTCGCGTCCCATAGAAAAATGCATTGCCGGGCCTGGACTTTTATCACATATTCTCATAAGCAAATATGTGGATCATTTGCCCATCTACCGTCAACAGCAAATGTTTAAGCGAGAGAAAGTCAACTTGCCGCGTTCGACCATGGATAACTGGTTAAGAGAGCTTGGGAATTTATTTGAGCCTTTATATCAGGCTCAAAAAGAGCGCATGCTTGGTAAAGATTATTTAATGGCCGATGAGACGCCAAATAAGGTATTGGATAAAAAGAAAAAAGGTAAGACGCATACTGGCTATTATTGGGTATATTACTCGCCGTTAGATAAAGAAGTCTATTTTGATTATAGGCCGGGTCGCGGACGAGCCGGTCCTGAAGAATTTCTTGCCGGCTATAAAGGCGCCCTGCAGAGTGACGGTTATGCGGTTTATGATCGCTTTGATTTGGAAACGGGCATTACGCTTTTAGGGTGTATGGCGCATGCGCGTCGGAAATTTTATGATGCGCGTGATAATGATAAAAAACGCTCGGAATGGATGCTGAATAAAATTAAGCAACTCTATGAGATAGAATCGCAATGCAGAGATGAAAATTTAACGGTTTCCGATCGTTTTCTATTACGTCAACAGAAAGCGCTTCCGATTTTAACTGAGATAGAATCTTGGTTATCACAGGAAATTCAATCGGTTGTACCGAAAAGCACGATTGGAAAGGCGATCGGTTATATGACGAATCGCTGGCCATATTTAAAGCGCTATGTAGAAGACGGCCGATATGAAATAGATAATAATTTGGTTGAGAATGCCATCCGTCCTGTTGCTTTGGGTAAGAAAAACTATTTATTCTCAGGCAGTCATAACGGAGCTAAGCGCAGCGCTATCTTTTATACCTTGGTCAGCAATGCCAAACTACAGGGATTAGAACCTTTCTCTTATTTAAGGGATATTTTGGAGATTATTGCCGATTATCTCGTTAACAAAATCTCAGACTTACTACCGGTAAATTTTAAAAATCATTAAAAATACGAATACCTTCCTGCAAAATAAATAGGCAGTTCACTGGACGAATACGTTATTCGTATATTCCTTAATCGTAGAAAGGTTGAATTGTTAAATTGTTGAATGGTTTAATGGGAATTGTTATTTGTTAAACGGTGGTTGGCGTTTGGGAACCTCTGCTTCATTCCGGCAAGTTCCCAATTCCCAGTTCCTAATCGCAGGCGGAATCGTATTGAGGAACGGACGCGCCACCAATTGCCCAAACCGCACTTTTCGAATAACGATAAGACCAATTCCCAATTTCTAATTCCCAGTTCCCAAATTTCCATTCAACAATTCAACGAAAAACCAAAAAGGCGCTACGCTCTTTTTCTATAAAACAATTTACCGGTAATCAGTAATCCCGTAAATACGAACACGGCAAAAACCAGGCTGCTAACGGCCAGTTGCATACCGCCGGAAAGAATATGTCCGCTGGTGCAACCGCCGGCCATGCGCGCGCCGAAAACCAATACGAATCCGCCGATAAAAGCCCAGATAATTCTCGAAAGGTTATTACTCCCTTTGTAATGTTCCCAATTGGAATAAATCAGCCGCAGTTGAAAATCTTTTTTTATCAGCGAGATAATGAGACCTGCCAAAAAGGCTCCGGTCAGAAAAATCATTTCCCAGTGGCCTGGCGTTTGAATTTTTTGGAAATAAGCGTTTTGCGTTAAACCCGTCAGGTAGTCGGCCAAATAGGGATAGGTAGTGGAAGCGCCGATCGGTCGATTGGTAACGGAGCCTAAAAAAACAAAAGCATTCAGCACAGCCAAAGCAATGCCGGAATAAAGCCATTTTTTATTCGTTCCGTTTTCTTTTTTATCCATCCAAAATGAAAAATAAATGAAGGCGATGGCAATAATGAACAGCAGAATAAAAAAGAGCACATTGCTGCCGCCGGTGATCGTAAAAAGAGAGATTTTACCCAAATTCGGCCCGAGAATGCCGGAGATTGACGGTTTGACCATGGTAAAAACCAAACCGCCTAACAACCCGCCGATGATGCCGGTCAGAGCATCCAACGCACCCTCGCCGAAAGAAACGGCCAGCGTGCCAGGGCAATAACCCAAAACAGCCATGCCCGCGCCGAAAATCAGACCGCCCAGAACAACGCCACCGAAGATAAACGGTTTGACATGGTATCCGGCAATACCCAGGGCAATTTCGATGTTGATAATAATCGCTCCAACGCCAATAGCAACAACGACCGCTTTGGCTACGGTCAAATCTTCCAACGTGGAAAGCCGACTGATCACGTCGTATTTATTCAGTCGGGCGTATTGCAAAATAGCACCGAACAAAAAGCCCAAAATTAAAATAACCCAGATCATCCCTTTGCTCCTCCTATTATTAAAATTCGAATGGAATGTAGCGAGAAAATTTAAAACAAACAAATGAGGGCGGGTAGGGGAATAGGAACTGGGAACTGGGAATTAGGAACTTAGTAATGTTATTCGTGTATTCGTTATTCGGAAAGTGCGGTTTACACAATACGTGGCGCGTCCGTTCCATGATACGATTCTGCCTTTCATCTTGCGATGTTCGAAGTAAGGGTGAAGCATTTCCGTAAAGGTGCTGCAAGCACAAAAAATTTAACGTTATGCAACCAAAAGTATCGATTATTCTTTTGTTTGTTAGAGAAATGCTTCGCCCCTACAAGTGTTGGCAGAATCACTCGGGAACCGGACGCGGCGGCCTGTCATTGCGACCCGCCTGAGGCGGGGAAGCAATCCATAACACTATTTAAGCCATTTCCCAAATAACAGGCCGTTGCTGCTTTGGAGGAGATTGTTTCACTCTCCCGCTCGCAGGCTCGCGGGATCGTTCGCAATGACAATGCTTTACGAATAATGATTTTTCCCATTCAACCATCTAACCATTAAACTATTTAACAAAATACGATGAACGAATATACGGATAACGAATACACGAATAACGCTTTCCCCTTACCCCTTAACCCATTAACACAATGCTCGTTCCCGCTAAATTTTCACGAATTTAAATTTTTACCATTTACCCGTTGGCAAATACGCCGATTTTTATTATCTTCTCTCTCAAATAAAAATACAATTTTGCGTAAATTTTTAAAGGAGAAAAAATTGGCGGCAGATACAAGTT
>JALWEA010000159.1 GCA_027039465.1 Calditrichia bacterium
AGTATTTACGAAGCCGAAAAATATTACAAGAACATCACCGGCAAGTTCACAACGGATCCGGCCAAATTAATCGAAACCATTCGTTCGGATTCCAATTTAATTCTCAAACAAAAAGTGGTTAATTATACCCGCGAATTGATTCGTAAATACAATAAATACGTTCACAATGATTTTATTCGAAACGTAATCCGCATTAAAAAGAATGTCGATCAAATAAACGATGACCTTCAAAGTAACGCTTACAACTTTAAAACCATTAAAGAAATCAATGACGAAGCAAATGAGCTTAAAATCCAATTAAATAATTTTATGAATTCACCGGAATATCCGGCCTTTGTTACGCTGGTTTCGTATCTGGATTCATTGGTGGATGTTCGCCAAACGCTAACCGATTTCACTTTACAGGTAAATGCCCAACGGATTAAGAATATCACGGATTCCATTCAGGTTTATTTGCCGAAGGTGAATATTGAAAAGGTGAATAGTAATTGGCAGCCGCTGTCCCAACGTTTGGACAATTTTATTAAAATGGTTAAACATTCGCCGTTGGTACACGTAACAAGTGTGGCCGATCGTGTTCATGATTTCAAGAAATTAATTGATGATTCTTTTGAGAATTTGCTGAAACTAAATGCCAATGCTCAGGTTGAACAATTGAAACAGTTGAGTCAGGAATTCGATCAACTTTATCAGAAATTTTTAAAAGACTATCC
Source organism: Calditrichia bacterium (assembly GCA_027039465.1). Classification (GTDB taxonomy): domain Bacteria; phylum Calditrichota; class Calditrichia; order Calditrichales; family Calditrichaceae; genus Caldithrix. The sequence goes on from JALWEA010000159.1 coordinate 714, forward strand.
CGTCACTTCAAAATTTGCCTTAAGCAAGCTGTCGGAATCCGATTCGTTGATCATTCACTTAACGGAACAGAATTTTTACAGTCCGGTTAACCACAAAATGTACGAGCTAATGTTCGATTCGGATTCTCAATTTATTAAAGTGGAAAGTCCGGTTCTGTTAGACGATTTAAAACAGCGTGCCATGAAAGTTGTGGACGAAGTTAATCAATTGCCGTTCCTGGATACCATGCACGATTATTTGAAAATGTTGGATTCCATTAAAACCCAAACCGATTTGATTCGCAAGAAATTCCGCAAAAATACGGACTTGTTTATTGCTTATAAAGAGATGGAAGACCTAGTAAACAAATACAACAACATCAGTGTTGTGGAAGCTTACCGCGATCTGGAAGACTTCCGCTCCATAGTTCCCAAGTGCCGTAGCTTCAGCACGATTAAGGATTTAATCGAAAGCAGTTGGAAAGGCATTCAAATTTACGATCAGGCCTATACGGAAAATGTTTTTGGGAATTTGGATACCTTACATTTGAAAATGGACAAGAAAATCGATGAAGTGGATAAGATTCTTGAAAAAATTAATAAACGTCGCCGTCGCTCAAAAATTCCGACATTGGAACCGCAAAAACAAACGTTGGATTCTTTGTTAACCGCAATCAAGAGCCACAAAGACGACGCCATGCTGGCCAAAATGAAAGAAATGGTCAAGGAGTTGCAGGATATTTACGTTTTTGCACAAAAGGGTAAAAAAGTTCGGGTTTACGGCGTATTTTATAAAAAGATCAAAAACTTCGGCTACATTTACAAAGATGTAAAGAGCTGGGAAGAAAAGAAATAAACATCAACGTTAGCTGATAAGGGGAGAAACCTGTTCTCCCCTTATTGTTTTGAAAAAAGCATTATGGAAGAATTTCTGGGAATTTCCTTCACAAATCGATCAATTGTGCTCGCGCATACGCAAAAGACAGATGACGCCGTTCAACCGGTTTCGATTCAGGACATCTTGTACCCGTTTCCGTTTGAATTCAACATGATTCTAAATCCTGAAAATTTCGACCTGTTGGCCGAACGCATCGGTGACTATTTGTCGAACAATGATTTGAATGACAAACCGTGCGCCATTTCTTTGCCCATGCATTTAGCGCAAGTTAAACGGGCCGCCCTGCCCTCGGATTTGGATGAACGTATCGTACAGAAACATTTGCAATGGGAAGTGGAGAATCTGAATGCCAGAGCGTTGCCCGAGTACAAAGTGGTTAAGTTAGACCATTCATTCATGTTCGGTACGTATCAGGAATATGTCTTTGTGCTCATTCAAAAAAAGATCTTGGAAAGCATTAAACAAATTGCGCAAAAAGCTTCGTTAAACGTAAGCAAGGTGTTACTCGATTTTGACACGATTCTAAAATATTTACGCCGATTTGATTTGGTTGAGGCGCACAAAAATCAAATTGTTTTTCAAATAGATGCTTTTCAGGTTAACGCTTTTATTTATTTGAACGGTTTGTTTTTCGATTATTCGCTTCATACTTTGGCTTACGACGCAGAAAGCGAAAATTACGAAGCAAAGGTTTTGGAAATCATTCAAAGCGAATTGGAAAGAATCCGCTCGGTGTTATCCCAGCTTCCGCAAGTTGATCAGGAGCTCCAGTTGTTTTCATCGCGTTTGGTTACCAATCAAATGCGAAAACTTTTTGAAAAGAATAACTTAAATGTACAGGAACTTTCCATCGGAGCTCAATTAAAAGAGGCCGGATTTTCTTCCAATAATATTGAAGCGTATGGTGTTACATTGTAAATAAATTTTGGGGGTGAGATGGCAGAACATGATCTTTGGAATGAAGAAGATTTCTTCGAGAAATTAAAAAAAGAAAAAAGGGCTGCCGAAAAACCGCAATCACCCGAACAACCGGAACCCGAGCAGGAATTGCCGCCTTTGACGCCGGAAGAAGAGCCGGAGCCGCTGGAATCGGATTTGTTTGAAAAAGAAGAGCCGGCCGAGCAGCAAGCCGAAGAACCGTCCGAAGAAGATATCTTTTTTGGCGCGGAAGAAGAAAGCCAGCCATCGCAACCTCCGGAAACGGCCCAAGAATTCGAAGAAGAGGAAAATGCGGAATTACCATCGTTTGAGGATGAGGACGACGGTGCTCAGGAAATACCTTACGGGCAAGAGGATTTTTCGGAACCCGCACCTGCCGAGATCGGAGAGGGAGAAGAAAGCGAACAGCCACCCCAAAGATTTGCCCTTTCCGATGATTATGAAGATGAAAAATTAGCCCCGGTCAATTACAAACCGGTTATTATCGGTGCCGTTGTTGTTGTTTTGCTCATTGTTTTGTTTTTTGTGCTCCGTGGCCTTTTCTTTTCGGGTAAAGGAGAAAAAGAAGCCCGGCAGGCAACAAAACCGCAAACCGAGCAAAAAACGGTGACCCAGAAAGCGCAAACTCAAAATCCTTTGCAGGTCAAACAAAATCAATTCTTTGCCCAACTCGCCGGAGCCAATGCCTTTAATCTCGGTTTGATTCAAAATATTCAAGGTGCGATTGGTACCAAGAATGCACAAATAACCAGCATATTGCTTTACAACGACGAAATTACTTTTGAAATTCATTGTAAGAACAGAAACATTTTGGCGAAGGTTACCATGAACCTACGGGCTGCTCCCGCTTTAAACGATTTAAAGTTAATCTCCACTAACGAATGGCCCGGCGGCGCCATCGACGGAGTATTTCACGCAAAGATTGTTACCCCGGCACAGAACGCGACGCCCGGAGCAAAGATTGCGGATGTGGGCTCTTTGGAGCAATGGCTTAAAATGGTCGGCCAGCAATTTTCCGTGCGGATCGGTTCGTTTACGGAATTGGGAACGGCATCGGCCGGCCTGGGTTTGAGCCGGGAACGCGTCATGTTCCAAGGCCAGGGCACATATCAGGGGGTATTGAATTTCATCAATGCCATTGCCTCGGCCAATCGCAATTTGAAGGTGCACAAACTTGTGCTTACGGCATTGAGTCGGAAAAATTTTAATAAATCGAAATATCGTGTTGAGCTGACGTTGGATCTATTTAAATGAAGATGATGAATGAATGCGCATTATATCCGGAATTTACAAAGGTCGAAAATTAAAAAGCAGTGACGATCTCTCGATTCGCCCGACGACGGACCGGGTTAAGGAACTTATTTTTAACGTATTGCAGGACTTTCCCGAAGGAAAAACCGTACTCGATTTGTTCTCCGGCAGTGGCAGCCTGGGGTTGGAAGCGCTAAGCCGCGGGGCAAAAAAGGTTTACTTTGTCGATAGCTCCAATAAATCTTTAAACATTCTAAAACAAAATATTAAAGCGATCGGCGTACCGCAGGAACAGTATATTATTTTAAAACAAGCGGCCATCGATTTTGCACGCACCGCCGCTATGCCGATCGACTTGCTGTTATTGGATCCGCCGTTTAAATATGCAGAATTGCAACTTCTTATCGACACACTGTTAAGATCTCCCGTTATGACGCCGAAAAGTTTGTTGGTGTTGGAACATGAACGCATTAATCCGATCGAGACGGAAAGCTTGGTTTACGATGTTTTAATTCAAAAAAAAATGGGCAGGAGTTTAATTAGTTTTTTAGTGAGAAAAGAAAATGAGTGATCACAAAATTGCCATTTACCCGGGAACATTTGACCCCATTACTTTGGGGCATATCGATTTAATCGAACGCAGCTCGGAACTATTTAACAAAGTAATCGTAACCATAGCAGTTAATCCCAGCAAAAAGCCGTTATTCGACGTAAATGAGCGCATGGAGATGATCGAAGACGCCATCGCTCCGTTCGACAATGTGACTGTGGCAAAGTTTGACGGCTTGATCGTGGATTTTGCCAAGGATGTGGGGGCCAACGTTATCAT
>JALWEA010000160.1 GCA_027039465.1 Calditrichia bacterium
ATCCGGCTCTTGGACGACCATCTCTCGGATTTCGTTTAGAATCGGTTCTGTGAAATTTTTTCCATAGATTTCCATACCCCGAATATAACATATTTACCCCCCTGTGTCAAGAGTGTACCCGGCTCAGCTGCGCTTCGCAGGGAGGGGCCGGGGGTGGGTTTCAAAGGCAACCATGTCACTATCTTAATAATCCGTATCACCAGCCATGGTTCCTGACTTCTCAATGACATTCCCAGCTATTATTCTGAAAGGCGCCCCGAAAATCGAAACGACTTACATAAAAAGACAAAGGTAGCCTTCATTTGGCTAAATCTTATAAAACAAAAAAGCCACTTCCCGACAGCAGGAAATGGCTTAAAATAGGTCTTAACCCGTTTCCTGCGCTGGCATTACCCAGATCAGGTTCAAGGGGTATGTTCTCAGCCCCGAATACGGTTGGAGCACCCCCACGGAAATATGTCACAAGAATTTACTTGTCTTTTTTAGTTGTCCGTGTCCTCCGCTTTTTTTGCGGTTTGGCCTGCGCTTCGGCCGATTTACGTATTTTTTCGATCTCTTTTAAACGCGATTCGATTTCGCTTTCGATCTGTCGAATTTCTTCCTGAACCTTTTGTTTGGGCTTTTCTGCTTTGTCATCCGCTTCTTTATTAAGATGCTGTTCCAGTTCGTTTTGGGTCAGTTGGATTTCGTTTTGCACGTTTTTAAGATCATCCAAAATCACACGTAAGGTTTCGTGCTTCTTAAGTCCGGAAAAATCATTGGCGACCAGAAAGGGAAAGACCGTCTTGCCCAAAAGTTCAAATTTCTTACGTTCGTTTAATTTTAACTGATGCAATTCGAATTTTAAGCGGGCGGTTTTACCGTAATCCTCGGCAATTTCCTTCAATCCCTGTGCATTGACCTTGGCGTTTTCCAGGCTTTCTTCAATTGCTTTGCGGATTTTAATTAAAATATCGGCCATAACGCCCTCTTTTGTTGATTTGTTGACCTGACAAAAATGATAAATTTTTAAGGAAAAATCAAATCTTTTGAATCGCACAAAATTTATTCATAACTTTTGGTGACGCATTCAACAAAAGGAGCCGTATAATGGCCGACCATCGAACCATTTTAGCCGTTGATGACGAAGAATCCATATTACTCTCTTTACAGCGTATTCTTGAACTTTCGGGCGACTTTGAGGTTTTAACCGCCCAAAGCGCCAATGATGCCTGGCAAATTATCAATAAACAGCTTCCCGATCTTATTTTGCTGGATATTGCCATGCCCGATATGGACGGCATTGAATTCTGTAAGAAAATTCGTAACAATGAATTGACCCGTAACCTGCCCGTCATTTTTTTAACGGGTAAAAGCGATCGTCTGATCGAAGGTTTTAAAGCGGGCGGCGACGATTTTATCGTCAAACCTTTTAATTTTGATGAGGTAATCGTTAAGATCGAAGCCATGTTCCGGCGCATGCGCAATATTCGCGAGTTAGCTACCCAATTGCGGGGCAATTTGTCCGAATATTCGCTGGACGATTTGCTGCAAATGTGCCACGATAAGAGTATTACCGGTTCCATTGTCTTTTACAATCAGGGCGAAACGGCAACGGTTGAAGTGGAAAAAGGAGAATTAAAAGACGTCCGTTATAAAGACTTGTCCGAGGCCCGGGCTTTGGATGCCATCCGTCTTTGGGAAGAGGGCATGTTTGTCATTCGTCCGATTGATTTCCGTTTTAAACCGGAATTGATGAAAAAGAAGGTTTCCGTGGCGGTTCGTCCCGAATTTAACGAATCCATTCAAATGGCCGAACAGGTTTGGTGGACAGGGCATCGGGACATGGAAAATCGGGTGCAGGTGAATACCTATCTGCGCAAGTTCGAACGGGATGAGCATCGCATTAATCTGTTGGTAGATGCCGGGCCCCAGGAATATTTTACGCACATTAAACCTAAGGTCGAAAGTCTGACCGGCACGTTGAAAAATCTGCAAATTTTAGTGCTGGCCAATCCGGAGGCGGAGTGGAATCAAAACTGGATGAAATTTCAGGAATTCAATGATCGGTTGGTCTTTGTTACCAGCAGGGGGCATTTGAAGCGTTTCATTCCCTTCGGTATTAATGTGCGTCACGTGAAGCTGATCAATTCGCTGAAAAATAATACGCTGAAATTAGTCACCAATCATCGTCTCCAATTCGTGGCAACACCGTTTTGTCCCGAATCGGGTTCTTTTATGATGTACGATCCGCAAACGCGCATTTTGTTTTCCGGGATGATGTTCGGTTCAAATTTGGAAGCCGGGCAATACAATCGTCTGTTCGCGCTGGAATCGGATTGGGATGCCATCCGGCAGTATCATCAGGATTGGTTCGCAACCGGTAAATGTCTGCGCTATGCCATTGAGTTGGTCAATAAGTTGGAGCCCAAACCGATCATGATTGCGCCACAGTTCGGTTTGGTCTGGCGGGAAACGGTGATTAATTTGTTCTTCCAACGCCTGAAGTATTTGAATACGGGGCTCGATTTGCAACTTAATCGCCTGCCTTATGATGAAGTTCTCAAGATCATTCAGGCCGGTAATCAGTTGTTGGGCGAAGCCCTTAAATTGATTCCCGCAAGCCGCATCGAATCGAAAATACAGGAAGATGCGCTGCTGATGGCAAACTGCGTTTTTAAGGACAACCAAATAATGAAAGTAGTGGGCTTGCCGCAAATCTGCCTGTCGCGATTAGTTTCCACACTGATTCAGGGCGAAGATGTGCAGACCATTCGGCAAATTCAACTTTTTGCCCGGGGTGCGGCACGCGCACATCAGGTTGAGAGCTATCTGGAAAAACCGCCGGAACAATTTACGGAAGATGAGTTGTTCGGGGAAGAATCCTGAGTTTGGCAGGACAGGTATCCGCAGCGCGGTTTAATCGAACCCGAACGCCCCATCGGGGCAGCATTTTCGCATGAGCAAAAATTTCGTAACCAATCATACCGCTTTAAAATGAAAATCAAGCCGAAAAACCAAAAAACGGGTGTAAATTGAGAATCGCTTTAATTACTTCCTTTCCGAATGATGTTTCGGTGGGTTCCGGCGTGGTGCGCATGATGCGCGGTTACGGGCAAGCGTTAAAAGATCGGGGTTTGCAGGTCGATTTGATTCAGCCTGATTATCATCCCGCTTCCTATCTCAATTTGGCGGTGCGGCGCCTGCGTTTCAACAAACACCTGCTGTTGAAAAACTACGATTTGGTGATCGGCAGTGATTTTGACGGATTTACAATCCGTGACGACCAATTACCAAAAATTGTTTTAAACGCCGGAATTTTGGCCGATATTGTCCGTTTTGAATCCGGTAAAACGCAAAGCATTCTAAAACATTTGAGTTTGCGGGAATGCCAAAACGTACTTAGCGCTCAGGCGGTGATTGTACCGTCAAGATACACGGCTCAAAAAGTTCGGGAATTTTATGGTGTTTCGCCCCGGCGCATTCGCATCATTCCTTTGGGAATTGACCGGGAACGTTGGCAGGCGTATTTAAAAAAAGTGCGTCAAAAGCCGGATCGTCCTCCCACAATTTTATGCGTGGCCAAACAATATCCGCGTAAAGGTATTGCCGATTTAATACGTGCCCATGCCAAAATTTTAACCGCGCTTCCGCAGGCGCATTTGTGCCTGGTTGGTAGCGGGCCGGAATTCGAGGCCAATCGCAAGCTGGCGCAAAACATGGGGAATGCCGCTAATATCAATTTTGTCGGTGATGTGAATGATGATGCCCTTTTGGCTGAATATTACCGCAACGCCGATGTGTTTTGTCTGCCCAGCTACCATGAAACCTTCGGTATTGTCTTTGTGGAGGCCATGGCAGCCGGTTTGCCGGTGGTTGCTTACCGTACAACAGCCGTCCCAGAAGTGGTTAACGAAAATACGGGAATTTTAACGGAACCGGGAAACATTGACCGATTAGCACAAAATTTAGTAACTTTGCTTTCCGATATAAAACTACGGCAAGAGATGGGTAGCGCCGCGCAAACTTATGCAAGTAAATTTACGTGGGAAAAGTCTGCCGAGCACTTAATCCCATTACTTAAATCGTAAAAAGGGAATTTGATCATTGCGTTTGTCGTTCATTGAAAAGTAATAAACAACTGTTGCCGTCATGGTTTATTGAATTAATTGGGATTTGGTTCAATTGTTGAATGGGGAAAATCGTTATTCGTATATCCGTGAATCGTTATTCGGGAATCATTGTTTGTACAGGCGGTGGTGTGCGCCCGTTAATTGATGTGATTCCCAGTCCTGTCATTGCAAACGGAACGGAGTGGAGTGAAGCAATCTCATCCAAATCGGCAGCGGCATTTGTTTTTCCACCCCCTGTTGTCCCTCTCATAAGGGGACGCAAAACGGCACGAATGATTTTGCCCGATGAAAAGTTAAACTTAGGGGTTGGGGAAAAGAGTAAACACCAAACCACCGGCAAATTGGGTAATGAGCACAATTTTACAAATAACTTTCGGTCCCCCTTGTATATTAAAGTTATTAAGAAAAAAGATCTTTGCAAATAAAAAAAATAAAACCGAATTTATCCGACATGTAAGAAGGGGCTCCCCTTAGGCATAAAGCCTGTCTCGTAGTT
>JALWEA010000161.1 GCA_027039465.1 Calditrichia bacterium
CGTTTGTCAGCTTGTGCGGCGAAAAATTAAGTCAGGATCGCATGGAGCACATGCTGAAAACCGGCAAGCCGTTACGCAATTAAAACAGCGCCCGGAACCGAGAAACAGGATTGAAATGAAATGCCACCGTACTTTACGGTGGCATTTTTGTTTGGACAAAGTATTACCCGATTGCAAAGATAATAAACCATTTCAAAATTACCTTAAAAAATTTGACAAGCTGTTTTTTTTTTTTTTATTTTTGAAATACATTTCATGGAAAGAAGTATTATAAATACCGAGTTTGGATTCTTCTTCAAGAAATAACGTAAATGTTATCCTTTATTACTTATAAAGATTTTTTGAGGAAATATGTCATGAAAAAAATGATGATCATTATCATTGCGCTTTTAACTATTTTGGGATGTAAGATAGATAAACAGGCATTGAATATTAATAATTCAAAAAAATATATAATTTATGGTTCTATCACGGATTCTAAAACAGGTGAACTTATAAATAGTGCTATAATAAAGGCTTTGTTTAATCATGTTAGCGATACAACGGATTCATCCGGGCATTATTATTTAAAACTAAAAACAGATTTTGATACTTTAATAATAACCGCCCCATATTATGACACGCTTTATAAAGAAATTCATCTTTCTGATTTTAAAAATAAAATTGATATACAAATAATTAAAAAGAAATTGATTTGTACGCCGGTTGAAGATACATCTCGTGTATATTATTGGTACATAAAAAATATTACAACCGGAAAAGACACTATCGAAGAAATTGAGCTCTATCCAAGAGGATTATTTGTCAGATTCTACCCTGCAGTTACCGATACCCATGTAATAATGAACTTGTTAAGAAAATATAATTTAAAGCTATATAAAAATGATTTGTCAATAAATGATAGGCAGTGGACTGCTTCGATTTGTATTCCCGATACATTAAAACGTGCTGAATGTTTTTTTACCCCTTATGGTAAAGAGAATATAAATAATTTTGGCAATGAAGAAATTGTGGAATATTCCTTTGGTATTTTTGACGGCGGGACTCATGTGCCTTCTGGTACAATACATTTTCTTTTTAAAGATGATTTTGCAGAAACTCAGATTGACAGCTTTTTTAATGTAAATGGTTTAAGATTTATATACACAAGACCATATTATCCTAAAAATAAAAAATTTTATGCTGCAGTAGTTACTCCAAGATCTAAGTTAAATGTGTTAGACTTAGGAATAAAATTAAGTAAAGATAAAAATGTAGATTTTTTAAGCGTTGTGATGGGCTTTAGCCCACCTAGGGATTGTGAATAATTCAAAGTAAGGGAGGAAAATATGTTAAGAACTTTTATAATTATTTTTGTCCTATTCAAAATTATATTTGCTCAAAGTAGTTTCGAACCAGGAGTAATATTGTTTAAAGTAAAAAATCCACAATTTGTTAAAGTTGAGAATAATTATGCTATAAATAGCCCCGATATTAATAAAATATTTAAAAAATATAAAATTAAATATTCAAAAAAATTACCGCATTTATCAAGTAAAACAAAAGGATGGTATGAAATAGAATTCCCTTTAAATAGTAATCTAGAAATAATTAAGTCTGAATTATTAAATTGTAATGATATTGAAAAAGTTACGTTGAACTATGAAGGGGAGTTATGTTCAACACCTAATGATAACTTTTGGAATGAACAATGGTCTCTACAAAAAATAGGGGTCGATTTAGCATGGGATGTTGTTAAACCCGATAATTCAATTCTAGTTGGAATAATTGATTCGGGAATTGATTACAATCATGAAGATTTAGTTGATAATATCTGGCATAATCCGTATGAAATTCCAAATAATAATATTGATGATGATAATAATGGATATATTGATGATGTAATTGGGTACGATTTTCAATCTGACGATAATGATCCGTACGATATTGGTATCACAAATTATCACGGGACAAGAATATCAGGTGTAATTTCTGCAAAAACATATAATTCAATAGGAATATCAGGTATTGCCGGAGGATGGTATAATTCAACAGGTGTTAAGCTTATAGGTTTAAAAATAGTAAACCCCAGTACAGGTCTATGGGATCAAGTAGATGCTTATTATGCGATAATGTATTTAGCAGCATTAAAGAATAATGGAAATACTGTTATTGCAAATATGAGTATAGCCAATTACTTTGATGATGATTATCAATTAGCATTATTTAAGTCAGGAATCGAAGAAGCAAAAAATGCCGGTGTGATTATGATTGCTGCATCTGGTAATGCTGATCCTAAAAATGAAGATCCAAAATATAGAACTTATCCAGAAGTGGATGAATTACCAGCACCAGCGAGATGGGATGGAGTGCTGGCAATAGGGGCATCTAAAGACGGATCTTCTTTAGCTGATGAAAAAAGATCTTACTATAGCATGTATGATATTCCAGATGATCCATTCAGCGATCCTAAATTACTAATAGTAGCGCCTGTTGATACGAGTGTTAATTTATCAATAAACATTAAAACAACTTATCCGTTAGAACCTTATTATATTAGTTGGTTTCATGGTACTTCGGCTGCTTGTCCATTAGTTACTGGAACTGCCTCATTATTATTAAGTATAAATAAAAATTTTGCTTATACTGATATTGAAACTATTTTAAAAAATACAGCAGAAAAAATCGGGAATTATAATTATAATAATGAAGGAAGAGCTGTGGAAGTAGGATATGGTCGTTTAAACGCCTATCAAGCTGTTTTATTAGGCGCGGCCTATGCTAATAAATCACAATACGCATCCGCCACTTATGCCAACAATGCCCGTCATCTGGTCAAAGATGATGGCTATTTATATGAAATTTTCACTTCCGGTGGCGAAATTTTCTTCCGCCGCTCAAATAATAATGGCTCTTCATGGCAGGTAACCAAAAGGTTAACCACAGGTAACGGCAGTAATTCCCGTCCGGCCATAAGCGCTTTTTACGATAATAGTTTGCATGTGGTCTGGCAACATAAAGTGGCGGATAAAAAATGGGATATTTATTATACCTATAGTACCGATCATGGCAATAGCTGGCATACGCCAACTACTATTGAACAAAATGTAATCACCTCAACTTACCAGAACAATGGGCCACAACCGGTTATTGCTTATTCGTTTGTTCAGGAACAGTTTATGAAATTAATGGTAGTTTACACTACTTCCAACGGACTTTATTACACAACCAAAACTTCGGCAGGTGGATCATGGGCAACACCTGCACACATTTCCGGTAGTTCTTACGAAAATCAAATTCGATTCCCGAGCCTGTCCGGAAATGTAGGTTATTTTGCTCTGGTTTATGATACGCGTTATAACGGTGTTTATTCAAGAACCTATAACGGTAGCTGGTCCAATGAAACACGATTTGATTGGGACGGCCGTTATGACAGAGAAACATGCGTTGCCATGGAAAAAGAAGGCGGTAGTATGTTAGCCGCCTATGTTGCACGCCATAAAGAAAATTTGCCATTTTCATTATATTTTCGTAAAGGGTATGAAAATAACACCTGGAGCAATTTTGAAGCGCGCTTTGATGAGGAAAATAGTAAAGATTATCGCCGTCCTACTTTGACCTATTTCGATGCCAATTATTCCAATCCGTATGCTATCTGCATTATTGCTCATACTTCGGCAAATCGCGTTGTAATGCAAAAATATTACGGTCAATATAGTAGCTGGCAGGAAAATCACATTGCTTACGACGGTCGTGAAGCGCAGCTTACCGGTTATGCCTATAATGCACCCCAATATTGCTGGACTGATCAAAGCGCATCGCCATATTTGGTTAAATTAAGTTCTACTTATTTGCCCAAGACCGCGCAACCGACGGAATATAAAGACATTTACGCGCGTAATGCGGTAGTTGCCAATAGTCTGGATGGCACGGCGCAGGTACTGGAAGTTTCGGATTACATTGTACACACAAAAAGTGGAAAAGAGTACCGCATTGCCTTTAAAAAATATCCCGATGATACAACCAAATTAACATTGGAAAATATCTGGAATTATATGGACAGTGAACCGGTTGAATTACCGGAAGACGCAACGGAATTAAGTTATTCCAAAAAAATTTATACGGTTTTTCCCCCTGATTCGATTAAAAAGCAAAGCAATACCACGGTTTTTGCATCAACGGAATATCAATTGGTCATAGCTGATGCACAGACAAAAGCACCCTTATCGGTTATTGATAAAGAAACCAAAAGCGGTGATGTTACCGTAAATATTTCAGCTTTTGCAGGACGTAAAGTTATCCTTTATCCTTCATTACAGGTGCAACTTTCTGATAAAACGGAATTACATTTTGAATTGACCGATATTTTTCGGCCCATTAAAGATAAGACGGAAAAATTGGAAGCGCAGAACCCGAATATTGCTCAATCGGACATTCCTGCTAATTTCGAATTATTCTCCAATTACCCCAATCCTTTCAATCCCAGCACAACAATACGTTTCTCCTTACCAAAAGACGCTATGATTACGTTAACGGTTTTTGATCTTTCAGGCAAAAAAGTTAAGACATTGGTGAATGGATTTAATAAGTCCGGTTACCACCAGGTTCAATGGAACGGAAAGGACGATCGGGGCAGAACGGTTGCCAGCGGAATGTATTTTTACGTTTTGAAAATGGGTGAGAGTATCAAAGCAAGAAAAATGTTTTTGCTGAGATAGGTTGTTTTAGAAAACAGGCGATTTAAACGTCGCTTGTTTTCTTTTTCTTCTTTTCTTTAAACGAAATCCCTTGGTAGATTTCTTTTAAGGATAAGGAAAAATCCGGCTCGCTGATCTCCAAACGATCGTTTAAATCGGAGAATTCGCTTAGGATCCAATGGCCGTCTTCTCCCAACCGGAAATATTCCACATGCGGTGAATATTGATCGATGATCAGGTAATGTTTTAAAGTGGGGATTTGGCGGTAAAAATAAAACTTATCGCCACGATCATAAGATTTGGTGGATTCGGACAAAACTTCGGCAATCAGGACGGGATTCAACACCGTATCATCGCGTTGTTGGTAAAACTGCGGCGCACCGCAAATAATCAGAATATCGGGGTAGGTAAACAAATCAACCGCTTCAATCCAAACGCGCAAATCCAATACAAAAATCATGCAATTGTCGTGTAGACGAAAATGGTGTAAAAAATTAGATATGATTCTTGCATGATTTAAAGTTCCGCCAGATAAATCGAATATTTCACCCCGGTAATATTCATGGCGAGTTTCCGATTTTTCTTCCAGAGCAAAATACTGCTCATGGGTCAGCTTGGATTTTTTAGCTGCTTCTTGCATGGCGCATTCCCTGACACTTTCACGTGATTAATATATGAAGCATGGAACGAGATGTCAAAGGAAACGGATAAAAAGATGTTCTAACGCTGGTCAAGGTCAATCTCCCCACTGTTGTCCCCCTCGCAGGGGGGCGCAAAATGACCATCGCTTCTTTAGAGTGGATTGCCAGATCACTCGCTGTGCTCACTCATACTATTGACAGGTGTTGGGTTGTCACCGAAGCTTGATGAAGAAACCCTTATATCCGTTGCTGTTTTTGAGGGGATTGCTTCACTCTCCCGCTCGCAGGCTCGCGAGATTGTTCGCAATGACAGCCCTTTACGATTAACGAATATACGAATAACGAATAACGCTTCCCAGCAACCCTTACACTCTTAACCCTTAACGCTTAACCCTTATCCCCTCCTCCAGTCCGGCATCAATCATTATCCTGATCGGCACGGAAGGAAACCCACACCGGACAATGGTCGGAAATTTTCTCAAAATAATCGGGAATTTGCCGGCCGCGGTATTCCGGAACGCCTTTGGCGCAGGCGCCGCCCACTTCCGTACTGTTGGGCAGCAATTCGAATTTGGCATCCGGTGAAACAAAAATCTGGTCAATGAGCGAGCCTTTAATGTAGGGCTCGTTGTAATCGGGTTGCCAATAATCGGAATACAAATGCTCTTTAACCAATAATCCGGTTGCCCAGTAGAAATGTAATTTTTGAATACGCGGTAAAAATTCGTTAAATCCCAATTTGGACACATTGTTAAAATCGCCCATGACCACAATGTCTTTGTCCGAAGAATTCTCCAGATTGGTTAAGATTTCTTGCAATGCCTGCCATTGTTTGTTGCGCGTCTTCCAGCCGTTGGGGCCTGCCTTTAAATGGCAGATAATGGCGTTAAAATCAAACCCGTTTGGTTTGTATTTAAAGTACCCCCGGAAAGCCGGGCGTAACCAGGAGTCGGGTTTCAAGGCCACACTGTAATAAACCTCGGGTTGTCCCTTCAATTCCAGCACGGACGAATCGTACACAAAACCGACCTTTTGCGATCCCGGTGATGGTGCGTAAATAACTTTGTATTGCGGCCCCAAATATTTTTGTGCGCTCTCTTCCAAAACTTTAGGATCAACGACTTCCACCACTCCCAACAGCTCGATGTCTAGTTTCTTCAGCATGCCGAACATGGCCGGAATGTCCGTAGCATTACCGTGCGGCAAATTGCGCAGCGTGATGCCGTATTTTTTCATCATTTCCCCGTTGTCTTTGCAGGGGAACCATTCCATATTAAAACTGCCTACCTGAATAATGGCTTTGTTCTCTTGCGCCAACAAGGCAAGAGGTAAGAGAATTAAAAACAGAATCTTTCTGATACGCATGATTTATTCCTTTGTTTTTAACTAATTCAGTTGTTAAACTTTTTTGAAGGTTTCCATACAAGAAGTCCGTAATTGTTTTTTGCATTCCGCTCGAAAGTGACCCACCCCGGCCCCTCCCTGAGATGCTCAGGGAGGGGTGCCTGCAAAGTTGTGGCCATTTGGTTAAGCGTCGAAATATCGGATCCAACTATCCGCTAAGGCCAATGAGCTTGTCTTCTTCCCGAGTGTCCCGAGAATCGGTATGTATCGAAAGCCGCGCTACAAATCTCACAACTCACGATTTACGAATAACGGATATACGAATAAACGAATAACGCTTAACGCTTAACGCTTAACTATTCCCCCATTTAACCAATCAACCATTCAACCATTACACGATTAACGAATAAACGAATAACGCTTTTCCATTAAACAATTCAACCCTTAACCCTTAACTCTTAACTCTTAACTCTTTACTTTAATCCATTCCCCCGGCCTCACCCCATCAATTTCTTAAAATACTCCGCCATAGTGGCCAACTTATCATCCAACCGTTTGCTTAATGCGGTGCGGATGTGCAAGTTGTAAATATGATCGTAAGCTCCGCCTTCCGCCAAATTGACTTTGACCGGCGCATTAATCAGAGCGCATACGTAGGTGCAAAAGGCATCTTCCTCTTCATTCAAATCGATAATCAGGTCAATTTGTTCCGAGCGGAAAATGTCTAGATATTCGTCTTTGGGCAAACCGAGCCACGTACTGTCTTCTTTGCGAAAGGTGTTTTTCTCAAACGTGGAAATGCGAATATCATCACCGAACACCTGGTACAGGTGCGGAATGAAACGCGGCATGATGGTTTCCATGCTCATGGTCGGTGGAATGATGACTAGAATATGTTTTACATTCCGCAACGTCTCTTTGAAATTTTGGGGTGTTTCACCCGATTTCAAACGATTCAGTCGCCAGTTTAAATACTTTTCCCGTAAAAAACGTTTCAATGCGTTCATTCATCATTCTTTCTTCGTTTGCGTGGCCACAGTTTCCGTAAATACTCCCGCAGCTTTGCTTCCCTTCCCAATGTGGTAGGTTGGTAAAACACCGCATCTTCCAATCCTTCGGGCAAATACGATTGCGCTACGAAATGGCCGTCAAAATCGTGCGGATATTTGTATTCCTGCCCGTATTTCAATTGTTTCATCAAACCGGTGGGCGCATTGCGTAAATGCAACGGAACGGGTCGGGCGCCTTTTTGTTTGACGAAATCCATGGCCTGATTAATAGCCAGGTACGCGGCGTTACTTTTGGGCACTGAAGCCAAATAGGTGGTCACTTGCGCCAAAATGATGCGCGCTTCGGGCATGCCGATATTCTTGACCGCCTCGAATCCGGCATTGGCTAGTGAAAGGGCGTAGGGTTCGGCATTACCGATGTCTTCCGAAGCCAGAATGATCAGGCGTCGGGCAATAAAAGTCGGGTCTTCGCCCGCTTCCAGCATGAGCGCCAAATAGTAAATGGCCGCATCGGGATCGCTGCCGCGCACGCTTTTGATGAACGCCGAAATGGTGTCGTAATGGACGTCGCCTTTTTTGTCGTAGTACAACGGATTTTGCGCAGCTGCGTTTTTAACCAGCGTTTCGTCAATGACCACTTTGTGCCCGTCCTTCGGCGCCAAATGAAAGGTCATTTCCAACAGGTTCAAAGTTCTGCGCGCGTCGCCGCCGCCGTAAAATAAAAGCGCCTCCAAACCGGGCAGTTCGAAAGTGTAATTCTTGAAAAAAACATCCTGCTCGATGGCGCGGCGTACGATGGTTTCCAAATCTTCTTTGGAAAGCGCCTCCAATTTAATGACCTGACAGCGGGAGAGCAGCGGCGCAATGACTTCGAACGAAGGATTCTCGGTGGTGGCGCCGATCAACGTAATCGTCCCGTCTTCCACGGCATGCAGCAGAGCGTCCTGCTGAGCTTTGTTAAAACGGTGAATTTCGTCAATGAACAGAACCGTCGGTTTGCCGAAGTATTGGCGTTGTTTACGAGCCTCGTCGATGATCTCTTTCACATCCTTTACGCCGGAAGTGACCGCCGAAATCGCCTTGAATTCGTAACCGACTTCCCTAGCCAAAATGCGCGCCAAAGTGGTCTTGCCCACGCCGGGCGGCCCCCAGAAAATAATCGACGGCAAAAAACCGGCTTCGAGCTGTTTGCGCAAAGGCGAATCGGGCCCGATAACCTTTTGGTGCCCGACCACCTCTTCCAGCGTCTTGGGGCGGCAGCGTTCTGCTAAGGGTCGATTTAAATCCTGCTGCCCCTCAAATAAAGCTTTTTGATCCCGACGTTTCATGAATGCCCTGTTGCTCCGGCCTATTCAAAATAATAGGTGAATTTAAAACGGGTTTCCTGATTTGCTTTTACCGGAACCTTGAATTCGATCGATCGGCCGGTGACGGCGGACGGTTTGATGTCCGAAGCAATCAGTTTGGGCGTTTCGCTAGCCCAAATAATTTCGCGCACGGTAATGACCACATCCGTCTTTTTGTGATTGCGCAGGCGGTATTCCACGGTACGCTTGCGCCCGATTCTACCGATCTTCTCGGTTTTAATTTCTTTGCGCTGGCTGACCAGGTCAAAGGCCGTACCCAATTTCAGCTTAACCGTTTCGTCCTTGGGCGTGTGGTCAATGCGATCTTCACCCACAAATTCCAAATCACCGTCGGCTTCTTTGTAAACACGGAGCTTTCCGGCCGGCAAAGGGATGCCCAAATGATTGGCTTTGCTGTTCTTGAAACTCAGGTAAACGTTTACCTTGTTGGGATTATTGGAAGTTACTTCGTACAATTTGGCCACCGGCACCTGCGATTCCGGAAATAGTTGGATTTGTTTGATCTGATTTTGTTTAAGCGTGGTCGGCCGCTGCAATGTGTACAAATGATATTCGAACAAAGCCTTTTCTTTGAATTGAGGTTTAGCCGAAGCCGCCTTTGTTAGCATTGGGGTCGGGAAGATATCGCGCTCTCCACGTATTAAATTCAGCTTTCCGGCCATCAGTTTTAAGCGGGCGTTGGCGTAGGTTTTGCCGCTGTTGTTTTCGACCGTAACCCAGGCTGCCAATTGCATCGAGTTGTCATCCTTGTTGAGTTTACCCACGTAATCGGCATGCCAGTTCAATCCGGCGGTTAAGTAGGAAAGATGAAACGTGTGCTTTCCTTTTTGTTGCGCGTTGATTTTCCACAGCAATGCCGGCCGGGTAATGAAGCCGGTCTTTGCGGAATCGAGATTGCGCAGCACCACTTTTTGCTGATCGTTACGGGGCACGATCTGGATTTTGCCCTCGTCGTCGCGCAGCAGCAGGTAATCATCCGAAACCGAAAGCAGCTTGCCGGAAAACATGCCCAATTGCGGGTCCACCAACCAAATCGTTTGGTCAAGGGATTTTTGCAATACTTTGTTCACGTTAATCAGATCGTATTCGTAGTTCTGTTCCAACACCTGAAAACCATCGGATTTGGCGTCCACCAAAACGGAAGTGGGATCAATGCCCGAGGGCATGTCCTTGAGTAAAAAATCCTGAATGCCCTTTTTGAGTTGAATGGTTCGCGTTTCGCGCACCAAAGCCAGATCGGAATTGGTGACGGTTAAACTCAGATCGCTTTGCGCCCAAAGGGGCAGAGCCATTAAAAACAGCGCAAAAACGACGCTAATTTTGCCCGAAAAGTTTTTCATAATTGCCTCGCAGTTTGGTTAGATTTTCCCGAATATTTGCCAATTTATTACGCTCGGCCTGCACGACCTGTTCCGGCGCTTTATTCAGGAAATTTTGATTGTTCAGTTTTGCCAATGCCGATTTCTCCAATCCTTCGAGACGTTGAATTTCCTTTTCCAATCGGGCTTTTTCTTTATCCAAATCCAATGCTTCGCGCAACGGAATGAAAAATTCCACGCTTTGCACCACCACAATGCCCGCTTCTTCACGTACGAAATTTTCGGGCACGGGCGTCAGTTCTTCAATCTTGGCTAAGGCTGCAAAATGAGCAAAGTTGTCGGCAATCAGTGTTGCCATATCCGCTTCGGCTTTGTAATGCACTTTGATTTTCTGCGCCGGAGCCACGTTCATTTCCGCCCGCAAATTGCGGATGGCGCCAATGGCTTCCTTTAAAAAGTTGATTTGCCGCTCGGCCGTTTCGTCAAGCAGCGCTTCGTCCGACTGCGGCCATGGCGAAATGACAATGCTTTCGTCGCTTGCGGATTTCAGGTTTTGCCAGATTTCTTCGGTAATGAACGGAATGAAGGGATGCAGCAGCTCCATGGCGCCTTTCATGATGTGCGCCGCAACAGCCAGCGCCGTTTTTCGCTCGATCTCATTCTGCGGCTGGTACAGGCGGCGCTTGATCATTTCCAGATACCAATCGCAGTATTCGTCCCAGAAAAAGTGGTAAATGCTGTTGATGGCGTCGTTCACGCGGAAATTTTCAATACCTGCGGTCGTGCCCTGAATGGCCTTTTGGTAACGGCTTAGAATCCAGCGGTCTTCGAGCGTAAAATGTTCCCGGTAGGGGGTAAGATCGGTTTCCCATTGGCCTTCGGCATTCATGGCCAAAAAGCGAAAGGCGTTCCAGATTTTATTGGAAAAGTTCCGGCCGATTTCAAAACTGCGTTTGCCGAGGTTAATATCCTGACCTTCGGAGCTGAGCATGATCAGTGTAAAGCGCATGGCGTCGGCGCTGTACTGCTCAATCATCTCCAACGGATCGATGCCGTTGCCCAGCGATTTGCTCATTTTGCGTCCCTGTTCGTCCCGCACGATGCCGTTAAAATAGACGTGGCGGAAGGGGATGTCTTTCATGAATTCCAATCCGGCCATGATCATGCGCGCCACCCAAAAGAAGATGATGTCCGGGCCGGTGACCAGTACGTCGGTCGGGTAAAAGTAATGCAGCTCGGGCGTGTCGTCCGGCCAACCGAGAGTGGAGAATGGCCACAGCCAGGAGCTGAACCAGGTGTCCAGAACATCGGGGTCTTGCTCGAAATGCGTGCCGCCGCATTTGGGGCATTTCCCGGGCTTTTCCTGGGCGGCAACCGTGTGGCCGCAACTTTGGCAATAGTAAACCGGAATGCGGTGTCCCCACCACAACTGGCGCGAAATGCACCAATCGCGAATGTCGGTCATCCAGTGCTCGTAGGTTTTTTCAAAACGGCCTTCGGGATGGAATTTGATTTTACCGTCCTGCACCACGCGCAACGCTTCTTTGGCCAGCGGTTTCATTTTGACGAACCACTGCACCGAAAGGTACGGTTCAATGGGTACTTTGGAACGGTAACTGTGCCCGACCGCGTGCACGTGCGGCTCGATCTTTTCCAGTTGGCCCAATTCTTCCAGCACTTCGATGATCGCTTCGCGCGCTTCAAAACGATCCAGACCGGCCAAATAATCGGGAACAGGCAGTTCATCCACGTATTCGCCGTCCTTGAATTCCTTGCAGACCGGCAAGACCTTGCCGTCCTTGTCCAAAACCAAAATCATGGGCAAATTGTGGCGCTGACCGATTTCAAAGTCGTTGGGATCGTGAGCGGGTGTTACTTTGACAAAACCCGTACCGAATTCCTTGTCCACATGCTCGTCGGCAATAATTTTCACCGGACGGTTGACAAACGGAATGATGACCTTTTTGCCCAACAGATGTTTTTTCTCTTCGTCGTCCGGCGCAATGGCCACGGCCGTATCGCCCAACAGCGTTTCGGGTCGCGTTGTGGCCACAACGATGTAATCATCGGAATCTTCAAATTTGTAACGAATGTGGTACAGATGGCCCTGAATCTCTTTGTGTTCCACTTCATCGTCGGCCAAAGCGGTTGCCGAAGCCGGATCCCAATTTACGATGCGCAGACCTTTGTAAATCAACCCTTTTTCGTACAAACGAATGAACACTTCCTTAACGGCGCGGGAAAGGCCTTCGTCCAGAGTAAAGCGCTCGCGATCCCAATCCAGCGAACAACCCATCATTTTAAGCTGATGAATGATGGTGGAACCGTGCTCTTCCTTCCATTCCCACACCTTTTTAACGAAGGCTTCCCGTCCCAAATCGTAGCGGGATTTGCCTGTTTTCAATAGCTCGCGTTCCACCACACTTTGCGTGGCAATACCGGCGTGATCGGTGCCCGGCAGCCACAGGGTTTCGTAGCCCAATTTGCGGTGGTAGCGCACTAAAATATCCTGAATGGTATTGTTAAACGCATGACCCATGTGCAGCCGCGCCGTTACATTGGGCGGCGGAATGACGATGGTAAAGGGTTTTTTATTCGGATTGACTTCCGCGTGGAAGTAGCGTTTTTTCAACCAGTAATCGTACCATTTGTTTTCAACCTGTTTCGGATCGTAAACCTTTGGAATTTCTTTACCCATGAACCTTAGCTCCTTTTTTCCTTGCCTTAAATTCGTAAACATAAAATATAAAGAATTTTACGGCTAAAGTCACTAAAAAGAGCGGGGAGATGGAGACTAAATATTTCTAAGGATGTGGTTTAATGGATGAACGCGTAAATCGAAACATTACTTAAAAATGATTGGTGAACATTGATGAGTTGAAAGTAGTAATTTTTTATTCTTCCAAAAAATAATTCTGGCAATTAGTCCTGAATTTCGTACGTTTGAGTCGGAGGTGAAATTATGAAAACAATTGCCGCCGCCCAAGCGCGCTCAATGCTTAATCAATTAATTGATGATGTTCAGGAAAGCAGGGAACCTATCGAGATTACCGGTAAACGGAACAATGCCGTTTTAATTTCCGAAGAAGACTGGCGCGCCATTCAGGAAACGCTTTACTTATTGTCCATCCCAGGCATGCGGGAATCGATTCGTGATGGTCTCAATACGCCAGTAGAAGAATGTTTAGAAAAACCCGATTGGTGATGTTGAAAATTGCGTACAACAGCCGGAATTAAAAATGCTTTATTTTGAATTGAAACAGTTTTTAGTAATTAAAGGGGGAAGCGAACTACCAAATATTGGCGTCCAAATAAATTTTTTGCTTCCCCGCCTCACAAATACGATTCGCCTATTCGAAGTATTCCTTCAAAACAGGCTCACGCCCGCTTACTGTGATCCACCGCTTTTAAAATCTTGATATTTAGTACAATGAATCGCCAAAGTTGATAAAGTTTATTGGTTCGTTTGGACATGATGTATCTCCTTTTTTTTATTCCGGAATAATGCTCCAGCCGATGCGGCCCTTGAATTTCCACATAAACGTCGTGTGGATCATGCGTTTCATCCAGGCGCCCGCCAGTCCGCGTTCCATGTGTGTAACAAACAGGTCGCGTCCGGCTTCGTTTGGGTAGCGTCGATTGTCCGGAACCACCGGGTACATGATCATGGTGCCTGCGCCGCCGTCCCACAACGAATCTCCCATGGAAGCAATACAGGCGGCCACCATTTCGGTCATCCGTTCCTTATGGGTCATGCGCCCTTTGGTGATTAAATCGATGATGTTTTTGGCAACCACACGACCGATAATGCCGGAAACCATGCCCGTGCGCGGCGGAGCCGGAACAATGGTCATGCCGTTGGGATTAGTATGCGGCCTGGAAATCGATCCCGGCGGCGCAAAAGCAATGCCTGCCGCAAAAATATTCGTATAATTCGGATTTTGGTAAACGGCCGGCCAGGCATCCGGGTTTTTCTCCAACTCATCATAGGGCAAACCGTAAATCGCATCGACAAGAGTCAGGCCAGCCTTGTTAACGACTTTGGAAGAAACATCGCTGCCGTCCTTGCCG
>JALWEA010000162.1 GCA_027039465.1 Calditrichia bacterium
TTTTCTTCAGGCAAACCTAATTTCATGCGCATGGCTTCCGTAATCCGTTGATTCGCCTGATGCGGGATAACCAAATCGAGGTCTTCCACTTTCGCATTTGCCGCATTAAGTGCTTCCATAATAACTTCAGGAAATCTTGTAACGGCATGTTTA
The DNA here is from genome assembly GCA_027039465.1 of Calditrichia bacterium. Taxonomy (GTDB): domain Bacteria; phylum Calditrichota; class Calditrichia; order Calditrichales; family Calditrichaceae; genus Caldithrix. The sequence continues at coordinate 154 of JALWEA010000162.1, forward strand.
AATACATAACGGCCATTCATGTAAGGATAAACCTTACCTTCATCAATCATTTCATGAGTAATAAAAGGCCTGGTTGCACTACCGGGACTTTCCACCCAAAGCATCTTGGCATAGTTTCCGTCTGCGTGAAGGTGACTCGTTAAAACGCCTCGACCGTCGTCCGCCTCATGCGCGGAAAGCACTACTGCTCCGGCTCCGTCTCCGAATAAAACCGCCACATCTCTGCCGGCCGTCGACAGATTTAAACCGCTACTGTGAACCTCAGCACCAACAACTAAAATATTATTGTACATGCCGCTTTTTATAAACTGATCGGCCGTAGCAAACGCATACACGAATCCTGTACATTGATTCCGAATATCCATCGCGCCGATTCCAGGGATGCCCAAATGCACCTGTAAGGGACAACCTGCACCGGGAAAGAAGTAATCCGGACTTAAAGTTGCAAAAATAATGAAATCAATATCCTGCGGTGTCAAACCGGCCATTTCAATAGCTTTTTTTGCGGCTTGAGCACCCATATATGACGTGGTTTCACCTTTCTCAATATCGGCAAATCGGCGTTCCACAATTCCGGTTCGTTCGCGAATCCATTGATCGGAAGTATCCATCATTTTTTCAAGGTCAAAATTAGTAACAACACGATCGGGCAAATAGCGACCAACTCCTTTAACAATTGAACGTCTCATAAAAAATATTCCTCCTGTTTCGGTAGTTATTTTTTGAAATAGAATAAAGATTATCGCTTCAAATCATATTGTTTTAAATCACGATTTTAAGAAATACTTCATTAGAAAGTTTTTAATTGCTTCGGCTACGGCAGATTCCTTGAGTAAAGATGAATGGGAATGCCCTTCGGCAACAAACACTTCAATATTATCCCGCTTAACCGAATGTTGAATTATTTTCATGTCCTGAAACGGAACCAGCTCATCACGGTTTCCATGTACAAGTAAAGTGGGCCGATTAAATCGCTTTATCGCATTAACCGGGGAGATCTCATTATAGGGGCGTCCGATTTTCCATTCAATATATTTTAACACGATTTTTATTAACCATTTCGGCACCTTATTTTGCAAAAATCCACGATACATGATTTGCCTTACATCGGCAAATGAACTAATGGCGATAACGCCATTAACACGCTCATCATCCGCAGCAGTTAAAATAGAGGCTGCAGCGCCCAAGGAATGACCTATGACAACCAGTTGCTTAACTCCTTCAATATTTGAAAAGACAAAATCAATGGCAGAACGCAAATCGGTTTCAAATTTTAAAATATTCATCAATTTTTCTTCATCGCTTTTACCATGATTGCGTGCATTAACTAAAAAGAAGCGTGCAAATTTGGAAATTTCACGAGCAATGGGCAGGAAAATTTCACTAGTATTTGCCCACCCATGGATGGCAACGACAACTAACGAGGCGTTGGACTCAGGATTTAAATCGTACAATTGAATTTTTTTCTGCTCTTCCGTGGGAATCTTATACTCACGAAAATGGAATATACCTTGTTTAGGAGGATGCTTTTCGGGAATTTGCTTAAAATGGAAGGCGCGGTAGACCATATAATAAATAAGCCCCCAAAAAGCAATTACTAAGATTATAATCGTTGTTAAAATAAAAATTAAAATCGGTATCATTGCTGTTATCCCTGCCTAAGAAAGCAAATCCAAATATATTGGCATATTAAATTGCATGCAATTAAAAACTACCGTATTACAGATTCCTGATAGCAAATTTATTTTTTGGGGTGAGTTCTAAAAAATATCAAGTAATCTTTTGCAGACTTCAGGAACTTTTTGTAATTTTGGCGTTTGGAATTATTAAAACGGAAGGGAAAAATGAACCATCGAAGATATTTAATCCATACCATTGGCATCGTTTTTATCACTACCCTATTTTTAATCAATTGTAATCGGCGCGTTGTTGATACGAATAATACATCCAACCCGTCTGATAGTACAACTGTGCTGGTACAAAGGCGCGGTCAAACCGATCGCTTTGAAATAGCAACCTGGAATATTGAAAATTTTCCCAAAGCTAATTCGCAAACGATAAATAACGTTGCACAAATTATTAAAGACCTTGATTTGGATTTATATGGCGTTGAAGAGATAACCAGTATCCGTTCGTTTGACGATATGTTGAAAAAATTACCCGGTTGGAAAGGTGTTCTGTCAAATGATACTTATGGGAACGGCTCTTATCAAAAAACGGGGATTTTGTACAAATCTTCTTTTATTTCCGTTGCTCATGTACAGAATATTTTTGAAGACGACAGCTATGCATTTCCACGCCCCCCTTTGGAAGCGTACGTAACCGTAAAAGATTTGGATGGCATTAAATTCGATTTTAATCTTATTGTATTGCATTTAAAGGCCAAAGGCGGTTCATCAAACGAAGCGCGACGTAAAAGTGCCTGTGAAAAACTGCATCAATATATTTCAAATGAAATTGCGGCAGGTGCGGACTCGGATTTTGTAGTCATTGGCGACTGGAACGATCAATTAAACGATCCGCCCGAAAGTAATGTTTTTGAACCCTTTTTGAAGGACTCGGATCAATTTACCTTTTTAACTTTAGGCTTGACGAATCAATATTCCTACATTTCTTCCACTTATAAAAGTTTGATTGATCAAATTTTACTAACCAATAGCGCGCTGCGAGAATACGGAAACGGAACATGCGAAGTTTTATATTTGGATCAGGAATATACGAGTTATGTCAGTTATATCTCCGACCATCGTCCGGTCATGGCTAGATTTAATGGATTTAAATTGAATCTGCAAAATTAATGGTAGATGAGTTAGATAAAAAAATTCCAAGAAGATAATTGCTTACTTTGAAATAAAAATTTCTTGAAGAAAATAACTTTATTTTTCTTCAAGAAACCGGATTTAAATTTTGTCGTTTTTGTTTAAAATAAAAATACGTGATAAACAATGTAATTCCCAGCGCATCAGCCAACAAATCTCCTGCCGAGGTATCTCTGCCAGGAACCATGGTTTGATGTAATTCATCCGATATTGCAAACAGGAAGGCCACTACGACCGCCACAAAGTACGCATTTCGCCGTAGCCAATTTGCGGTTTCCATTAGCATTCCCCGGACAAGTAACCAGCCCAAAATTCCGAATATTGTAAAATGAACAATCTTGTCTTCAATACGTAATCCTAATTTGGGCAAGTGGAAACCTGTTAATGATGATTCTATGGTTACTAAAATCATTAATGTGAGCCAAGGTAGATGTGCGTTCAGTCGGTTTCCCATATTATTTTCCTTTAATAAACCGCTATAGTACAATATTGAAATGCTATTTAACCATTTGATTATGAAAAATAAAATTTAACAAATAAATTCAAATACACAAATTTTCCATTTTTCAAAATCCGTGCAATTTAGTTTGACATCTTCTTTGAGGGTTTCTAAATTGAATTATTGAATTAGGAGACCTGTTTATGCCCTTAATGAAAAACGGGGAATATAAAGTTACTTTCCCCAGCCACATTAAATATTTGGAAAAAATTGAGCGGATAATGACGCAAATTGCCACTGAGCTCAAGTTTCAGGAATCGGTGCGTGATGATTTGTCGATTGCAGTTACCGAGTTGTTTAATAATGCGCTGCACCATGGGAATAAAGATGATGAAACAAAAAAAATTACGGTGACATTTAAAATAAAGAATAATGCCCTGTTTATTACGGTAAAAGATGAGGGCGAAGGTTTCGAACCTGAGAAACTACGCGACCCATTATTACCCGAGAACATATACGATGTTAGCGGCAGGGGAATATATTTGGTGAAACAATTAGTTGATGATATTAAGTTTAATATTACTAAAGATGGTAGTGAAGTAATTATTGTAAAGAAATTACCAAGTGAGATAGCAACCGAAACAAATAAATAATAAATTTGAAATTTTTGAATTTGAATGCTTTTTGAAGATGAACTGCTTAAATAGATTTTAATTCAACTTGGGAAATGATTCAATCTATTTAATACGTATCCTTAATTGTTTTTTAATTACACCTACCATCTGATTTTTGAATTTTTTTAAAAGGAGTTCAATTTAGTATGAACATAGATAAAAAAAATAAAACGGTCGTTGTGGCTATGAGTGGTGGCGTCGATAGCTCTGTTGCGGCTCTTTTGTTAAAGGAACAAGGCTACAATTGCATCGGCGTAACCATGAAGTTGCTCGATTACGCTATTACGGGTGACCTTGTCAATTATGACAATGCCTGCTGTTCAATAGAATCGGTTAATGATGCCAAATTGGTTTGTGATAAATTGGGTATTCCGCACCATGTGCTCAATTTCAGCCGACAATTTTATGATTCTGTTATTGATGATTTTATCACCCAATATTTGGAAGGTAAGACGCCGAATCCTTGTGTCATTTGTAATAAAAAGATCAAATGGCAAGCGCTTATTGAACGTTCCCGTGAATTCGGTGCGGATTACATTGCTACCGGTCACTATGCCCGAGTCCGCTTTAATCCGCAAACCGGTCGATACGAGTTGCTTAAAGGTCTTTATCCAGAGAAGGATCAGTCGTATGCTTTATGGGCCATCACGCAGGAGAGTTTGGCACATACCCTATTCCCGTTGGGTGAATTTACCAAGCCGCAAATTCGTGAAATTGCCGAACGTTCCGATTTGGTAACGGCGAAAAAGAAAGAAAGTATGGATATTTGTTTTGTTCCCAACAACGATTACAAGGGTTTTTTGACATCTACTGTGGAAAATCTTCAATATCGTGTTCAGCACGGCGAATTGGTTACCGTTGAGGGCGAAGTGGTGGGCCATCATCGGGGTTATCCGTTCTTTACCATCGGTCAACGCCGCGGATTGGGTAAAGGCTTCGGGCGGCCGATGTATGTGGTGGATATTGATGCCAAACACAATCGAGTCATTATCGGTGAGGAAAAATATCTCTATTCGACTGAACTGATCGCCAAATCCGTGAATTTCGTCAGTGTTGCTCATGCTCAAGACGGTTTACGCGCACAAGTAAAAATTCGCTACAAGTCTCCTGCCGCCGCAGCTACGGTTTATTCGCTGGACCATGATCGCGTGCGCGTCGTTTTTGATGAAGCGCAAAAAGCGGTTACTCCTGGACAATCGGCTGTTTTTTATGACGGTGACCGGGTGCTTGGAGGCGGTATTATTGAATCTTTTAAACGGAAAATTGCGATTGAAGCGCACAGAAAGATCGAGCAAGAAATGGAATAGTTCTTGAATTGTTTTTACGGCGGAATAAAAATAAAAACTGCTTGCGAGCAATTTTTCTTTGGTGTAACTTTTGCTGAGTGAAACGGGTAATTTTTGCCACAATTTCAATCTTCTGACTGATTGCTATCAGTCAGAAGGCATAAGTTTTCGGGGACTGATAGCTATCAGTCCCCTTGTCTTGTAAAACCGAAAACCAAAAAGTGAGGGCACCATGTCCCTACAAAAATCGGACAAAAAAATATCCATCCCCACTTTACTCCGCATGAAAGAAAACCGTGAACCCATCGCCATGCTCACTGCTTACGACACACTAATGGCCGGTATCCTCGATCAAAGTGGCATCGACATCATCTTAGTCGGAGATTCCGGAGGCATGGTCATGGCCGGCCACGAAAACACGCTCGCCGTTACCATGGACGAGATGCTACACTACGTCAAGTCCGTACGGCGTGCTGTCAAGCACGCCTTATTGGTAGCTGACATGCCCTTCCTTTCCTATCAAATCAGCACAGAAGAAGCTATTCGCAATGCCGGGCGTTTTTTGCAGGAAGGCGGTGCCGAAGCGGTAAAAATCGAAGGCGGCCAGCCGGTGCTACCCATCATCGAACGTTTGGTGCAATTCGGCATTCCCGTCATGGGTCATCTCGGTTTAACCCCTCAGTCCATCCATCAACTGGGCGGCTATCTGGTACAGGGCAAAAATTCGCAAGCAGCCGAACGTTTAAAACACGAAGCACAACTTTTGCAGGAAGCCGGGGTCTTTTCCATAGTACTTGAAAAAGTTCCGTCCATACTTGCAAAAGAAATCAGCGAGCAACTCAAAATCCCCACTATCGGCATCGGCGCCGGGAAATACTGCGACGGCCAGGTTCTTGTCAGTCATGACATGCTGGGACTTTATGAAAAATTCAAACCCAAATTCGTGCGTCGTTATGCCGAATTAGGTAAGGCCATGGGGAAAGCTTTCGAACAATACATAAGCGATGTAAAACAAAGAAATTTTCCGAGCGACGATGAAAGTTATTAGAACCATTTCGGAAATGCGCAATTGGGTGAATGCAACCCGCCAAAAAGGGAAGCGCATTGGTTTTGTACCTACTATGGGTTTTTTACACGAAGGCCACCTGAGCCTAATCCGCGAAGCACGCAAATTTGCAGATCAAGTGGTGGTGAGCATTTACGTGAATCCCACCCAATTCGGGCCGAACGAGGATTTCGATCGCTACCCCAGGGATTTCCAACGCGACGAACGTTTGTGCCGCCAGGAAGAGGTGAGCGTTGTTTTTTACCCCACCAATGATGAGATGTACTCTCCTTTCCATAAAACGTACATTATTACGGAAGATTTATCCGGCGTCTTATGCGGACGTTCACGCCCCACGCACTTCCGGGGCGTAACCACCATTGTCGGGAAACTATTTAACATCGTCCAACCGGACATCGCTGTCTTCGGACAAAAAGATGCGCAGCAGGCCGTCATCATAAAACGCATGGTCGCAGACTTAAATTTTCCCGTGGAAATCAAGGTAGCGCCCATCGTACGCGAAATGGACGGTTTGGCCATGAGTTCGCGCAACAAATACCTAACCCCGCAGCAACGCAAAGAGGCCACGGTCTTATATCGTAGCCTGCAATTAGCTGAAAAAGAATATGCCGACGGCAACACAGATATTCAAAGCATCAAATCTAAAATGCGCAAACTCATCGAAACGGAATCATCCGGAAAAATCGACTATATTGAAGCCGTCGATGCCGAGACGCTTGACGCTCCTCAATTAGGCAAACGCGACACCTTGGTGGCATTAGCCGTTTACTTTGGCAATACACGACTCATCGACAATACCATATTGAAAAAGCAAAACTAACTCGCCGATTTTCAGGGAACAAAGTTCGGCGAATTGAATTAAATCATTTGAAAAACCAAAGTAAACTGATTATATTTCAGTAACGCTGCAAAAGCATGAAATTTTGGAAGGGTAAATTATCATGAAACGTTTTATTACTTTTGGCATTGTCTTTCTGATGACCTTCTTTTTTACCCAAAACACTTTTGCTCAGTTTAAAAACCAATCGGAAAGGCCCGATATTTCTACGGCTTTAACCGGAATGCCGAGCTCCTTTTTAGGCGGCTTCTTAAATCCCGAAAAATTCCGCATGCATCACACCGTTTCCATGTCATTCGGAAGTTTTGCCGGGCAAAGTTTGATGTTAAGCAGCTACGTAAACAGTATGGAATATCAATTTTCAAAGAACCTTTGGTTGCAAGCCAATTTGGGCATCATGTCTTCACCTTACAATACATTCGGGAAAAATTTCTTCTTAAACAAACCGCAATTTTTCGGCAGTGCCCAACTAAATTATCGCATTAACGACAAGGCACATTTAATGTTGAGATTCGAATCGTCTCCATTTGGTTACGGTTACAGCAATGGCTTAGGATATGATCATTACAACCGTCCGCTTTTTCAACCGTCACCGTTTGATCAATAAAACGGATTACAATATTACTGTTTCTAAGAAGCCGGATTCATCCGAGTCCGGCTTTATTATTTTACGGCATTTGCAATTCCGTAAAAAGATTAGAATTCGATGCTCAATTTGTTTAAATTTCCCCACGTTCGGATAAAGAAACATAACCATTTAAAATTCAGGAGATGGCAATAAACTTGAAACGTCGCAGAAGAGTAAACACCCAGACCATTCAACGCAAAAAAACAACCCAAATACAACGTCGTCCCGCACCTAAAGAACCCAACCGTTTTTGGGCTTTTATCAAATTTCTGTTAATTATCGGGTTAATTGTTTTGATCGGCTACACAGGTTACAAGTATCTGTTGTCTGTTATGCAGCAAAAATTACCGTCTCTGCACATTAGTAAGGATTCCGGCCAAACCGTAACCCCGGCACCGGAAAAGCCTGCGCCTCTGCCTGTGGAAAATCCGGCCGAAACACCTGAAACCGTTTCGACCCAGCAGGAGCAACAAAACGAAACTTTTATAAAAGCAACACAGGTCGAAATCCTAAACGGTTGCGGTCAGCAAGGCATCGCCAAACTTTTAGCGGAAAAACTCAGAGCATTGAAATACGATGTTGTCAACACGGGTAATTATTTAAAACGCGGGAAGCCCTATTTCAAAGTCAAAAAAACCCGCATGATCGATCAATTGAATACAAAAGAATCACGAAAAAAATGTTTAAAATTAGCTAAAAAAATGGGCCTGTCTTCCAAACAGGTACAATCGTTTTCCAACCCTAATCCCATTGCGGATATTACCATTATTCTCGGAGCGGATTACAACAAGCTACCCATTTTCAAAGGAAAAAAATAATGACATCAAAGGAACTTGCAAAAAAGATTACCGAACTGGCTCTTGAGAAAAAAGGCAGACAAATTGTTAATATCGATATAAAAGGTCTCACCGATTACGCCGATTATTTTGTAATTATCACCGGCGATTCCGGTCTGCAAATAAAAGCCATCGTTGACCACATTGAAGATGAACTAGCCAAACAAGACATTCGGCCTTTTGGCAAAGAAGGCTATGAATACCAGCGCTGGGTTTTACTGGATTATGTTGATGTGGTTGTCCATGTTTTTAATCCGGAAGCCCGCGAGTTTTACGGAATTGAACGTCTTTATGCCGACGCAAAAATGGAATTTATCACGGATGAGGAAGCATGACCACACAAGAATATCTGATTCAAAAACTCAATGAGTTTCTCGACAGTCGATCCGTCACAGGAGTCGAAGTCCATCTCGAAAAACCCAAAGAAGAAAAATTCGGCGACTTTGCCACCAATCTGGCATTGCAGTTGGCGCGTCATCTGAAAAAGAACCCTAAACAAATCGCCGATGAAATCAAAGCATTTATCGGAACGGATGAACGCTTTGTCGCCAAGATTGAAATTGCAGGCCCTGGCTTCGTTAATTTCTTTGCCGCCTCCGCCAATCTTTATGACCAGTTAGCGGACGTTTTACGTCAAAAAGAAAAATTCGGTCGCAGTAATTTGGGAGCCGGTAAAAAAGCGCAAATCGAATTCGTAAGCGCAAATCCAACCGGACCGTTGACCATTGGCCACGGACGCGGTGCCGTGTTGGGTGATACCATCGCGCGACTTCTGGAAGCCGTAGGCTATCAGGTTACCAGAGAATATTACTTTAATAATGCCGGTCGGCAAATGCGCGTTTTGGGAGAATCGGTTCGTTTGCGCTATCTGGAATTGTGCGGTGAAAAAATCGAATTTCCGGAAGATCACTATCAAGGCGCGTACATCATTGATATTGCCCGAAGCATTTACGAAGAAAAAGGCGATCAACTAAAAGATGCCGATTACACTTATTTTAAAGATCGGGCCGAAACCGTTATTTTCGATGATATTAAGCGCACGATCAAACGCCTAGGCTTTGAATTCGATGTCTTTTACAATGAGAAATCTTTGTACGATGAAGGCAAAATCGATCAGGTGATCGAAGGCTTGCGTCAAAAAGGATTGATCGCCGAGCGTGACGGAGCCGTTTGGTTTTTAACAACCAAATTGGGCTTTGAAAAGGATCGGGTCATTATCAAAAGCACGGGCGAGCCCACCTACCGCCTGCCGGACATTGCCTACCATGTGGAGAAAATTAAACGCGGTTTCGATTTGATCATTGATATTTTTGGTGCGGATCACATCGCCACCTACCCCGACGTTTTGGCTGCCGTCAAAGCGCTGGGCTACGATGTGGAGCGCATTAAAGTTTTAATTCACCAATTCGTAACGCTATTGGAAGGCGATGAAGTGGTAAAAATGTCCACGCGTAAGGCCAATTTCGTTACTTTGGACGAATTAATGGATGAAGTAGGCGTGGATGTTACCCGTTATTTCTTTTTAATGCGCAGCATGAGTTCCCATTTGAATTTCGATTTAACGTTGGCCAAAAAGCAGTCCGATGAAAATCCCGTTTTTTACGTTCAATACGCCCATGCGCGAATTTGCAGCATTTTGAAACTGGCCGAAGAACGGCAAATCGATCTTAAAGCCGCCCCCGATTTAAGTCTTTTAAAGGCAACCGAAGAAATTAATTTAATCAAGCATTTGCTGAATTTTCCGAATATAATTAAGGCTGCGGCGGAAAATTATGAACCGCATCGCCTGACCAATTTTTTGTTCGACCTTGCAACCTTATTCCACAAATTTTACACGGAATGCAGGGTCATCGGCGAAGATGCGGCCCTAACGCGGGCACGTTTGGCGCTTATTGACGCTACCCGTCATGTTTTGGCTAACGGATTGGGACTCTTGGGCATTTCGGCTCCGGATCACATGTAAAAAAGAGGAAATAAAAAAATGAGTTTATTAGTTGTTGGCTCCATTGCTTATGATACGGTTGAAACCCCTTTCGGTAAAGTTGAAGATTCTCTCGGCGGATCGGCTTTGTACTTCAGTGCCGCCGCCAGTCTGTTCGGACCGGTAAATGTGGTCGGAGTAGTCGGCTCGGATTTTGACGCCTCCAAGATTTCATTCCTTAAAAAACGCGGCGTCAATTTGGACGGCCTGTACATGGAAAGCGGCAAAACCTTTCGCTGGGGCGGTCGCTATTACGAAGATATGAATAAGCGCGAAACGTTGTTTACCTATTTGAACGTGTTTGAACGTTTTCAGCCGCGAATTCCCGAAGAATATCGTCATTCGGAGTATGTTTTTTTGGCCAACATCGATCCCGAACTGCAATTAAAGGTGTTGGAGCAAATCCAGAAACCGAAATTAGTGGTGCTCGATACCATGAATTTTTGGATCAACGGAAAACGCGCGCAATTGCAGACAGTTCTCAAACGCAGCGATATTATCGTGGTTAATGATGAAGAAGCCCGGGAGATGACCGGAGAATTCAACTTAATTAAAGCAATTAAACGCATCGTAGAATATGGCCCGAAAAGCGTCATCGTTAAAAAAGGGGAACATGGTGCCATGTTGTATCAGGATGGGAAATTCTTTTTTGCCCCTGCTTTTCCTTTGGAAAAAGTTGTTGACCCCACCGGTGCAGGAGACAGTTTTGCCGGAGGATTTATGGGCTACCTGGCCAAAACCGACAAAACGGATTTCGCTAACTTAAAAAAAGCCATAATTTACGGTAGCACCATTGCTTCTTTTAATGTGGAAGATTTTAGCTTTAATCGCTTGAAAACTTTAACAATGGAAGAAATAGAACAACGCGTGGAATTATTTAAGGAATTAACTGCTTTTTAATTACGATTCCGCGGCAATGATAATCGTGAAAATACTACCCTTTCCTGGAGAACTTTCCACATTAATCTCGCCGTTGTGTGCTTCGACAATTTCTTTGACCATAGGCAGGCCTACCCCAATACCGCCGCCCATGAATTCCGTTTTTGAGGTAAAATGGTGCAGTTCGTTTTGCACTTCGTAGAAAGGCTCAAAAATATAGTGGATTTTATCATGAGGAATTCCGATTCCCGTATCAATCACGGAAATAAAAACCTGATTTTTGTTCTTATCCAATTTGGAACGGATCAGAACCTTACCGCCTTCTTTAGTGTATTTTAAGGCATTCTGCACTAATTCCGTAAGCGCCTTTTCCATTTTATGCGGATCAATAACCACAATGGGATCGTTATCGTCGATGCGGTACATCAGTTGTATTTTGCGCAACACATAAAGTTTTTTCATTTTCTTGTAAACATGAAGCACCAAATTGTTAACTCGCACGCGCTTTTTGTTTAAATGCCCCGTGTAATGAGAAAGAATCGATAGATCGTGCATATTTTCAACCATATCGGCCATTTCACCGATGGTTGATTTGATGATATTCATATATTCCTTAACGGAATCGGAAACCTGATCTTCCAAATCCATTTCCAACAAATCAAAATAACCTTTTAAGACCGCAATCGGTGTACGCAACTCGTGATTGGTAATTGTAATGAATTTATTTTTCATATCGTTGAGCTTGCTCAACTCTTCATTCAAATCCCGTAATTTTTTGTTTTCCTTTTTCGCGTTGATTGTTTGAATACAGCGATTCAATACAATGCGTACATGTTCAAAAGAGACCGGTTTGGTAATGTAATCAAAAGCCCCTTGCTTCATGGCCTTAATAGCATTTTCAATGGTTGCAAAACCGGTAATTACAATGACTTCAATATCCGGATAATTTTTCTTGATCAAACGCAAAGTTTGCAGACCGTCCATCACAGGCATGTTCAAATCCGTAAAAACAATTTGGTAGGGTTGCTTCTTTAGCTTTCCCAGACCTTCCATCCCGTTCTCTGCCGTATCAATATTGAACCCCAAAAATTCAAACATATCAACGTAACTTTCCCTGACCTCGGGTTCGTCTTCAATCACTAAAATCTTATATTGGGATGGTTCCGTTTTTGTCTCAGCAGCCTGAGGCTGTAATTTGGCTTCGGCTTCCACGAATTAATTACTCCTTAAGCCCTGTGGAACATTAATAATCAACTCCCTGATTCTTTCCAGTTCAGCATTAATGCGATCGATATATTCATTTGTTTTCATGCTTTTAGCATCCAGATTTTCTTCCAATAAAAAGACCGATGTATTCAAAATACTAAGCCGAGTACGTAAATTTTCCAATAACATTTCATAATCTTTGATTAAATTTTCCATCGTTTCATGATCCTTCATGGCGAATCAATCGTTTAATTCCTTTGTATTAAGTGTTCGACATGAAGAAATGAATATTAAATAAATTCACGTAAAAGTGACATAAAACCGCCATTTGTCTGATTTTTGCTTTTGGATATTTTTTTTTGCAAAATAGTATAAGTGAAAAAAATGCAATAAAGGGGAATAAAATGGAACAGACGCAATCCATGGTTCTTGCAAAATGGTGGCAACCGGCCGAAAACAATCGGGTTATTTGTACTTTATGCCCACGCTATTGTAATATTCCCGAAGGTAAAGTCGGTTTTTGCTACGTACGTCGAAATGTGGGTGGTAAACTCTACACAACGGCTTATGGCCGACCAACCGGATTCGCCGTTGATCCGATTGAAAAAAAGCCCTTAAATCATTTTTATCCTGGTACTACCATTTTAAGTTTCGGCACGGCCGGATGTAATTTGGGTTGTAAATTCTGCCAGAATTGGACCATGAGCAAAGCACGGCAGGATGAATTGAACGCCTTGTATGTAACCCCGGAAGAAGTGGTGCGCCTTGCTCAAAAATACAACACGCCGTCCATTGCATTTACTTACAATGATCCGATTATTTTCGGCGAGTACGTTATGGATATTTCGGAAATCGCCAAACAGGTCGGCATTCATACTGTCATGGTCACCAACGGTTACATCGACAAAGAAGCGCGCGTTGAGGTTTTCAAAGACATCGATGCCGCCAATGTGGATTTAAAGGCTTTTAGTGAAGACTTCTATTACAGACTGACCAACGGGCATCTGCAACCTGTTTTGGACACTTTGGTCTGGTTGAAAAAAGAAACGAATGTGTGGATTGAGATAACGAACTTAATTATTCCCCGGGAGAATGATGATCCCGATGAAATCGGCCGTATGTGCGATTGGATTTTGGAGAACTTAGGCGATTCGGTTCCATTGCATTTCACCGCTTTTCATCCTGATTTTAAAATGCTGGATCACCCGCCAACGCCTTACGCCACTTTGCGCATGGCTCGGGAAATTGCCATTAAAAAGGGGCTGAAATACGTTTATGTGGGCAATGTCCACGATCCGGAAGGTCAAACCACTTTTTGCCCCAATTGCGGGCATGCACTAATAAAGCGCGACTGGTACAATATCCCTGAAATTCATTTGAAAGACGGAAAGTGTCCTTATTGCGGATATGAGATCGCCGGAAGGTGGGAGTGAGGGTAGAACAAAATTGCGTCTATTTTAGAATTCCTGTTATTACGGAAGAAGTAATTTTATCCTAAATTGAGCGATTGTTGAAAATTCGTTTGTTCTTGTTAACTTTTCAGCTAATTTTTTAAAAAGGCTGAATCATTTTTACAGCGCCTCTGTAAAAATAATGCCGAATTTTTCAAATTGCGTCAT
>JALWEA010000163.1:0-4828 GCA_027039465.1 Calditrichia bacterium
CCTGATAGGCATTGGGGGCATAGTCATCGTCGTGATTATCGTCCAAATCGTTGATATTAAAAATAACCGGTAAAACACTTGTCGTATCGCTCAATCCCAAATCCGATTTAGCAACGGCCATTTCAATGCGACCGGTTTTCGTGCTGCCCTGAGCCATAACCGCGCTGCCCACATAAGTCCAGCCCCAACCGCCGTTGGTTCCGCTGTATTTCCACAGCGAACCGTTTTCCACCATATAATCAATGCCCATGTAACTGTTAGCACTATGAAAACCCGTGGTAGGATCGTTGTCCGTATCAAAAAAGACGTGATAAAAATAATTGGATTTAATGCTGCCCTGCACCTGATAACTGATGTACACATTGTCGGAATCGTTGGTCATCCACATAGCGGTTAAATCCACATCCGCATTCAAGGCGTCACCTGAAGTTTCCACATCGGCTCCGGTATCCAGGCGAGGTACATTTTGCCAATCTTCAAAATTGCCGTCGATGATAATATTCGATCCCTGAGGCGGAGGCGGCGGTGGATTCAGTTGGAAAAATTCAAAAAAATCTGAACCGGTGTAATCCTGACCGGATGCTTTGGCAGAAATCTTTACTTCGTGCTGCAAATTATTAAAACCGGTTTCTTCTTCCCAGATATTTTCATTGGCTAGTTGAATAGCATATTCCGGCCGGTAACGCAATGCTTTGATCGGGTCGGCCAGATGCAATAATAGTTGGTAGGAGCCTTCGGCTAAATCAGCGGGAATGCCCCCTTCGATGTGTACCTGGACCGTGTCTTCGGGATGCCAAAAACGGGGATCCGCTTTGGTTTCCAATCGATAAGTGGATTGATCCTGCGTATTGCGCAGAATTACTTCGACTAAGCGCGGATTGTACGGATTGGCAAAACCGTGATTGTACACGGTGAAGTCCATGGCAAACGTTCCGCCGGGTTTAATGCTGTCGGGAAGAACGGCATTCAGTAAAACGAAACGGTAGCCCAAACGTTTTTTGATTTCCGACATACAACCACCCGATTCCCAACCGGCTAACACATCTTCGTTGTAATCTTTATTCAATGCCGACCAACGCATGTAGGCCAAATCTTTTAAGGCATTGGCACAACCGGAATAGGCGCTGGGACTACACGTTTCGCCGCCTTGTGGTACGTACAAATTATCCTGATGCAGGTAATCTTTATCGCCCTGAATGTCATTTTCCAAATAGGTACCGTAATCGGTGGCACTGGCCAAAAAGCAATCGTTGTGTGCGCCGGTACGGGATTTTTTGCTTCCGTTAAAGGCGGTGGAATCGTTAATGGGTGTATCGTCATTGAAAATAAGCCGCTTGTAATTTGGCGTTCGTACGACCACATCCCTTTCGACGGGCAGGGCATCCAGCAGGGCAAACAATACCGTACGGCGATCGTTGGTATTATTCAAATGATGCGACGAATAGTACCATTCTCCCCATGCGCCGATGAAACCGGCTTCCATGTATGCAATGACATCGTAATTTTTTTGTAGGATCGGTTTGATTTGCTCTATGTGCATCAGGATGGTGTCCAATGCGGCATCGGCGCCGTTTTGGTCGTCGGTGTAGGAAAACCGGATGATTAATTTCACGCCGCCTTCACGTGCGGTATTTAAATCCTTTTGCATCAAGTCCAGAAAAGACTGGGGCAAAGCTTTATCGCGATATTGCGGAATGGTGTAAATACGTTGAATGAGCGAAAGTTTTTGCGCTTTTAAACTGTTGCAAAGCGAAAGACTAACCGGTGAATCCAAATAGGTGGAAAAGCCGCGCTCGGGGTTGAAAATGTTTTGGTCGCTGGGCGAATAATAAACGGTATCCCTGCTCTGGCCAAAGAGAAAAGCGGTTGAGAGCAAAAAGGCGAATATTATTTTGATGTATTTAAACATGGGATCTTCCTTATTTTAATAACATTAATCTTAGCGACTGCTTACTCTGCCCGGCGGATAGTCGGAGGAAATAAGTACCGGAAGGGCAGACAATGCCTTGATTGTTGCGACCGTTCCAAATAACGGAGTGTTGCCCGGCTGGCTGATTGCTATCAGCCAGCGTGCGCAGCAAACGGCCGAGATTATCGAAAATTTTCATTTGTATTTTTTGGGCACGCGGCAAGTAATATCGGATTTCTGTTTGCGGATTAAAAGGATTGGGATAAGCTCCGATAAGCAAAAATTGATTCGGTATCGGCTTGATTGCTATCAAGCTGGTTGTGCCTGTCTCATCGGCGCCAATATCCACCCGGTTCCCGACAAGACGCATTTGCCCGTCCATGTCGGTTTCATTGCTGTCCGGCACAAAGGCAGGATCGCCGTGATCTATTGCAGCAGAGGTACCGGAGATGTGAAAATTAGCATTATCGGCATCCGTGAATTGAGGATCGTCAAAAAGTGAATGTTCGTCCTGCCCGGTAGTAGCCTTGTAAGTAGAAAATCCCTGATAAACGGAACTATTCCAAACCCATATTCCACTGCTTTCGCCTGCTGCGCAATACCAAAGATTGTAATCTGTCGAGTTGTTAATATTTCCTGATTCCGAATAAAGCAAAATATTTTGCGCAGTAGCGTAAAAAATGTTGTTTCGAATGTCATTGTCTTCGGCGTATTGAATCCACAATTCACCGTGGCCGGTATTCAGTTGATCGTTTTGATAGCAAGTATTTCCTGTAAAACTACAATTTTTTGTCCGTCCGGTATTTACATCATACCCACCAAACACGATTCCGGCTTTATCGTTTTTGTAAACAATATTGTTGCGTACCTTGACGCCGCTTGTCACCACGCCTTCGTTTTCCGCACCGATTTCAATGCCTAAATCACATTCGGAAACAATGTTATTTTCTACGATAATATTTTGCCCGCCATCGACATAAATCCCGGCAGCATATCCGTCTTCATACGAAGAATTCGCCCGATACACCTGATTCCATGCACATCGACCGTTCCGGGCGTATTCGGAACTTAACCAGTCTTCACCGCCGATGAAATCAATACCGATGTTATTAACATCTTCCACAATGTTATTAGTCACCTCAAAATGTTCCACGTTTCCATTGAGCGTTAAAGCCTCGCTCCAGGCAGGGTCGCAATCGTGGATATGATTTCCATCAATGATGATGTGAGAGATGGGCTGATTGCTATCAGCCCCATACACGGTAATGCCCATAGCCCCACCGCTTTCACCACCGCCGCGAATATCATGGATTTCGTTGTCGCGGATTTCGAGGTACGCTCCATGACCGTAAACACGAATACCCGAACCTTCCGGTGTGTTTACATTGCGGATTTCAAAACCGATGATGCGGAAATAGCTGATATTCTCCATGTAAACCAAATCATCGGTGTAACTGGCTGGATTGTTTGGCACATTTGTCCCATCGATAACCGGGCAGCTGCCCGGATAGGCCATGAGGGTTATATAACCGGTGATTGCATCACCGCCGTGGGGGACGTTGATTTTTTCGTAATAGGGTGTTGACTTTTCTTTTACCAAAATGGAATCGCCGGCCTGGGCGGCATTAAGGGCAGCCTGAATGGAAGTATAATCGCCACCGGTTTCCGCCACAATAAGTTGTCTGGCAAAGAGAACCTGAACAAATACGATTAAAAATGTAACGACATATTTAGGCATTCTTCAACCCTTTAAACATTGGGATTGGTAGCAACCAATCCCACACACCCCGCTGCGAACTGATAGCAATCAGTTCGCTTTTTCATCCATTCCCAACAATCTTTAATTTCTCACCGATTAATTTCTTTACCGCCTCAATTCCTTTCGGAAACACCTTTCGCAAATCTATTTCCGCATTTTCCTTCATTTCTTCCGCAAGACTTTTCATAAATGCATTTTTCGTTTCCGTTGCAACATTTATTTTACTAATCCCGTTCTTTATCGCCGCTTTCAATTGCTCGGCAGGTATTCCGGAGCCACCGTGTAAAACCAAAGGAATATCAACCGCTTCATGAATTTGCTTTAAACGTTCCAAATCAAGTTTCGGCGTTTGCTTGTAAAACCCGTGAGCGCTTCCGATAGCCACGGCTAAAGCATCCGTTTTCGTTTCCCGTACAAATTTCTTTGCTTCATCCGGCTCCGTAAATCCTAACTTATTGTCATCTTGCCCCAATTTAGGGACATAGCCCAACTCCGCTTCAACCATTGCCCCGTAAGGTTTAGCCAGCTCAACAACTTTACGCGTGAGATTAATATTTTCGACAAAAGGTTTTTCGCTGCCATCAATCATGACCGAATCAAATCCGGCATCCAGACAACGCTGAACCAAATCAATGGAATCGCCGTGATCCAAATGCAACCAGGCCTGCAAACCGTAGTCGTAAATAACGGAACGTGCCAAAGCTACCGCCGTATTTAAACCCATATATTCAATCGAACCGCGCGTCAATTGCAAAATAACAGGCGATTTCAGCTCCGAGGCCGCTTTTGCGATTCCTTGCAAAGTTTCCAGATTGTAAAAATTGGCGGCCAAAATGGCCCGACCGTTTTTCTGAGCATCTTTTAAAACAGCTTTTAAATCCATAAACACCTTTTCCCTGCCCAACAAACCTATTCCTCATATCCGAATTGATTCTTGGCTATATCCATAATAGTCGCAAAATCGGTAAATGCGGTCGTGCCGCCGGCTGCCGTGGTATTAATGGCGCCGCATAAATTCCCAAAGCGTTGGCATTCTTCCAATGGCGCTCCCTGAATAAACTTGAAAATAAAACCGGCATTAAAACTATCTCCTGCCCCAATGGCATCCACAACATTTTTATTGTGAAAGGCCGGGATCTTAAATTCTTTTCCTTCTTGAA
>JALWEA010000163.1:4838-14421 GCA_027039465.1 Calditrichia bacterium
TTCACTGCCCATTTTTACCACAATCGTATTCGCATTAGCGCCTAAAACCCGAACCGCTTCTTTCAAATTCACTTGTCCGGTTAAATGAATTAGCTCCTGTTTGTTTGGTAAAAATACATCCACATAAGGTAATATTTCTTTGATATTCAAATCCCATTTTTCCGCAGGATCCCATTGCATATCAAAAGAAGTGCTTAACCCTAGGTCTTTAGCCATTTTAAAAAGCCGTCCGACATCATTCTTTATGCCCGGTTGCAGGTAATATGATGAAAAATGCAAATGCCTGCCTAATTTCAATTTCTCTTCCGAAATATCATTAATGGTTAAATGATTCATGGCACCAGGATGCGTAACCATGGCGCGATCTTCATCGTAATTTAAAACAATCGTTGCTCCGGTGTTTAAATTTTCATCCTGAATAATCAAATCGGTATTAACTCCTTTGGCTAGCAAGCTTCTTAATACCA
This sequence comes from Calditrichia bacterium, assembly GCA_027039465.1. Taxonomy (GTDB): domain Bacteria; phylum Calditrichota; class Calditrichia; order Calditrichales; family Calditrichaceae; genus Caldithrix. The sequence continues at coordinate 5,306 of JALWEA010000163.1, forward strand.
GCTCACCAAATTGATCCTTGCCGATTTTGCCTAAAAATGCGACCTTGGCCCCCAGGACACTTAAGTTGCTGGCAAAAATAGCTGATGAACTACCCAAAGTTAAAGTCATCTCATCGGCCAAAATTTCTTTACCGATTTCCGGGAAACCTTCAATTTTGTTTAAAATCAAATCAACATTCAGTTCACCGACTACAATAACATCAAATTTTTTATCAGCCATTTAGCACTACCTATCAAAAATTTATTTTAATACTTTTTAAAATTACTCCTCTTCAATCGCCAATAAAAAAGCCGAACTAATTGCCAGTAACATCCCGACAATAATAATGGGATGCGGAATAACGCGGTAAATAGAGAGCGAAATAATAATCGTAATCACTGGTGCAAGCGCATTTGTCATCGGGCTGACGATCATCGCCTTACCATAGCGAAACGCGTAAACAAGCATTAACGCGCCGATTGCATTCAAAATTTGAATCATAGCCATTAGCCAGGGGCCCGTAAATCCCCAATTAATGGGCTGAGAGAAATCGGTCATCCACAAGGCGAAAGGAATCAACAAAATTCCGGTTATGGTCATGTAAAAAAAGATACTTTCGGCTTTCATGGTTTTGTTGGCAAATTTCATTACATAAGCTTGAAATCCCCAGGCTAAGAATACGATGAGAGCCAAAATAATCCACAAATAACCTTTGCTGCCATCGCCGGTAGCCGACTGGTACGAGAGTAAGGGAATGGCAACCAAGGCTAAAATAATACCAATCCATCCCCGTAAACTTGCCCGTTCTTTTAAGAAAACATAAGAGAGTAAAATGGTTACAACCGGAGAAAGTGAAATAAACGGAAATACCAAGTAGGCCGGCCCGGAACGCAATGCTTCAAAGAGAACCAATTGCCCGCCGGCACCCGCAAATCCGATCACCGATCCTAAAAAGACCGATTTTTTGTCATGCTCTAACTTCCAGCCCACTAAACCAAGTGCAATGGTTGCCGGAATAATCATGGTAAGCGCCCAAACCGAGTAGCCCAAAGTCGCCGGAAATCCTGCTTTTTCCGGCAGCTCAATCAGCGCTCCCCAAACACCCCAAAAAGTCGTTGTGATAATCGCAAAAACAAGCCAAGGTTTCTTTTTCATTCAAATGTCTCCATCATCTTTGATAATTCGGATGAAATGTTTTGCTTCTTTTGTCCGGTAGCAATAGCATATTCCTTAAGCGTATGACGAATTTTGTGCAAAATTAAATCATGCGGCAGATTTTCAATAACCCCGGTTCGAACAGCCCGATACTGTTCGGGCAAGTACTGACTTAGCAAAGTAAGCGGAATATCCCGTTTTTGCAAATTTTGTAATAATTGATTCACTGCTTCCTGAACTTGCTTTTGGGGCCAATAATAGCGAATACGATCGCTAAAACTAAAACGCCGTGCAAAAGCTAATTCCTGTTTGTTCCCATGGTAATGTTTTTGCCAAAAAGAAGGATTTTCAATCATGACGCGTTCTACAATCGATCGTAATTCGGATGCTTTCAAATCGCCGTGTATTTTAGCCAGCTCATCTTCAATAAATGTTAATGCAAAGAGGGCTTCGCGTAAGGCAAACGTTAAAGCAGGTCCTACTTTTAAAATGGCGAAATGGTCGCGTACCATTTGATTCAATGCTTTTTCGGTCTGATAATCCGTAGAATGTGCTTCATAGATAAAAGGCGTTCGTTCAATGAGCAGTTTCAAATGCAAAGCTTTTTCAGGATGATATTCAAAAATACTGTTATCTCCGAATTCAACTCCTGGCTGAACGACCACGGCAATCACGCGTTGCCAGGCATCTTCCAACCCCTTTTGCAGGAATGCATTACGGGTCAATTCCAAAACTTCTTCGACCTCATAAGCGGGGGTCACACGAATCTCCGAAACCTTCTCTTTAGCTCCTCCTGGAATGGGTACATCGGTTCCGATCACATAAACCGGCTTAGGAAATTCCGTCGGGTTTTGCGTTGCCGCTTCTTCCGCAGCTTTGCACAATTCCGCACTGCGCCGAGCTACAAGCTCGGCGTCCAAAGGTTGATTTTCTCGGACAACATCTCCGGATAAAGGCATGCTGGCATCCAAATGAATCTTACCAAACCCGGCTCTTACATACGTCGCTATTTGTGTTTTGGCATTATCCATCGCCACCCGCACCGGCAAATTTTGCCACACATTCGGCCCGAGATGATCACCTCCCAAAATCAACCGTTCCGGCGACAAACCCTGGCGGATAGCAATCCGCCTCACCATCCCCGCAAAATCCGCCGGCTTCATCCCCGTATACCCGCCAAACTGATCTACCTGATTCGAAGTCGCTTCCACCAGCAATAGCGAATCATCTTCCAGCGCCTGATGTACCGCCGCCTCAATCACAAAAGGATTGGCCGAACACACGGAATAAATCCCGCTTCGACCGTCTCGTTTATGTCGTTTTACCAATTCCTGCAATGGATGGATCATCGTTCTCACACATTTTGTTTACTGTACGGATACAATTTTACGCCTTGCACCACACGGCTGATCGTCCCGCTTTCCGAAGGCGAATCGGGCTTTAATCCCAAATGCAACGATTTGTAAAAACCGATCATTTGGGCGGGCAAAACACTAACCGGCGCCAAAAATTCTTCATCCACCGACTTTCCGTTGCGACTCATGACAACGGACAAATCCGTACGAATGTCTTCCATCGGATGCTCCGAAATCCCGATGCCCAAAATCCCCTTTTGCCCCGCATACACGGAATCAATCAAATCCTTCTCATATAAATGCGCGTAAGGCTGATTCGAAAGGATATAAACCATTAAGGTATTCGGCGTGATAACCGCTTTCGGCCCGTGACGAAAGCCGAGGAAAGTATCAAATTTGCAAATCACATGGCCATCAGTTAGCTCCTGCAACTTCAAATGCGATTCACGGGCAACCCCTTGAAAAATGCCGGAACCCAAAAATACCGCCCGACCAAAATCCAGTTGAGCTGCTTTTTGCAAAGGTTCGGCAAATTCATTCAAGATCACCTGACCGTATTGAGAGACCAAACGAACCTGTTCCTGAAGTTGCTCAATCTCATTCAGTCGCGCAATCAATATCCCACTGAGCAACATTGACGAAAAACTACCTGTCATGGCCAAACTTTGATCATTGGCTTCCGGCGGTAGCAGAAAAACAAAGGCGTTGTTCTGTTGTGCCTGCTTAGCCAGTTGACCTTCAGGATTACACGTAATGATCAGGTGATAAATATCGTTGCAAACCTCATTGGCTAGTTCTACCGCTTTTACGCTCTCCGGACTATTGCCGGAACGTGCAAATGAAACCAAAAGCGTCGGTTTGTCGGCCAGTAAAAAATGCTCGGGATGCGTAACAATATCCGTTGTTGCCACCGACCGCGTGGGAATTCCCAAATGCTTTTGCATAACACCGTGAAGCACATCACCGATGTAAGCCGAAGTACCGGCACCGGTAAGCACAATTTGCAAATCGGGTTTTTCGAAAAGCGGCGTAAGAAATTCATGAAGTTTTTGACGGATGTTAAATAAATAAAGATGTGTTTTTAACCAAAGCTGCGGCTGACCGGCAATTTCAGTGGCTGTGTAAATGGCACCGTTCCGCTCCAACGCATCTTTGGAAAGGCCCGGGAAAGGCTCCATACTTTCGTTTCCTTTTTCTTTTTTGCTTTTCCTTTCTTTTAAAGATAATATTCGTTTTTTAACCTGTCAAATATTTTTTTATTTTTTCTCGATATTTATGCAATAAAATGTAATATATTGATTTTCAATCAATTACAAACTCTTGCGAAACAAGAAATTATTTTTTATTATTAATTATGAATAATTGCTTACGAAAGGCTATGAGATGAGTACGGAAAATAACGAAAAAGAATTGACCATTCAGCGCAGAGCAAAAATTCTGGAAATGCTGGAACGGGATGGACAGGTTCAGGTTTTGACCTTAAGCAAAATGTTCAATGTCAGCCCGGTAACCATCCGCAACGATTTTGCTCAACTGGAACAAAAAAACATGCTTATTCGCACGCGCGGAGGCGCCATTCGCCCGCAACGGGTTGGCATTGATTTCAAATTAAACGAAAAAGCCAAAAAGAATTTCAAACAAAAACAAGCTATCGGACGGCAGGCCGCCGAACTTATTCAAAACGGCGATACTATCATTCTTGATTCGGGAACAACAACCATGGAAATCGCCAAAAGCATTTGCGATTTCCAGGAATTAACGGTTATTACCAATGCATTGAATATCGCACAACAGTTAGCCGATTGCAAAAACATCCGCGTCATTGTTCCAGGCGGTATTCTGCGTAAAAATGCGCTTTCATTAGTTGGCCCCATGGCCGAAAGCGCCATTCGTAATTACTATTGTGACAAATTTTTTCTCGGTGTTGACGGGATCGATTCCCAATATGGCGTTTCCACCCCCAATGCCGAGGAAGCTTATTTGAATCGAATTATGATTGATATCGCCCGCGAAGTTTATGTGGTCACCGATTCCAGCAAATTCAAAAAACGCAGTTTTGCTTTTATCGCACCGATGGATAAAATCCATGCGGTCATTACCGACAAAAACATCCCGCCTGATGAAAAAGAAAATCTGGAAAAAATCGGTGTACAGGTCATTTTGGTCTGACTAAAATAAAAAAGGTTGCCCGCATCGCATTATTTGTTAGCGAAAGGCAACCTTTTTAAAATCAAAAGTCAAATATCGTTATCAGGTACCGCGCGTGGCGTGTTCTAACTTCCGCAACAACAAACGAACCATCAAAGCCGAAATCAACAACAACCCCGTTAATATGCCAAAGAATTCCGCATGAGATAATGTATTGTAGAAACCGCCGATAAATCCGGACAAATAATTTCCCACAGCCGTGGCGCCGAACCAGCCGCCCATCATCAACCCGCGCATGCGCTGCGGTGCAACTTTGGAAACAAAAGACAATCCCATCGGGCTTAAACAAAGCTCACCGAAAGTAATGATAAAATAAGTGGAAATCAGCCACATGGGAGACATGTTATTGGCATCCGCATTGCCGCCCATGAGCGAGGCGATCACCATGACGAACATGGCCAATGCGGAAATAAGCATTCCAAGCCCGATCTTCGCCGGCGTGGAAGGTTCTTTGCCTTTTTTATGCAGGTAATTCCATAAAGCAACCACAAATGGCGTTAAGATTAAAATGAACAGCGGATTAAACGTGGCGTAAGTTTCCGGCTTTAACCAGGCCAACTTTACTACGGAACGTTTGGCAAACAATGTTAAAGCAAATCCGTTTTGATGAAAGGACATCCAAAAGAAAATCACAATCGCAAAAATCGTAATCAATGCAAGGATACGTTCTTTTTCCTGCTCCGGCGAAACACGTTCTTCTTTCGTACTTGCATCGGCCTTGGCCGCAGCGGACGCATGATCAGCCTTCATGTAGTTCCCTTTCCACACTTCAAAAACAATCAGTGAAAGGAACATGCCCACAGAAGCGGCTGCAAATGCGCTTTGGTACGTACCAAAATAATTATGTAAAGCCGTAGCGGCCAAGGGCGCAATAAAGGCGCCCAAATTAATGCCCATATAAAAAATATTGTAACCGGAATCTTTGTAAGGGCTTCCTAAAGGATACAGATTGCCAACCAAAACCGAAATGTTCGCTTTAAACAGACCGTTACCCAATACAAGAACGACAAGCGCCAGAAAGAAAAGCCAAATGCGTGCCGGATTGGAAAAAGCTAATAAAAGATACCCGATACCTAAAATAATAGCACCCAATTTAATTGTGGTTCGATAGCCCAACACCCTGTCGGCAATCCAGCCTCCGGCAATCGGCGTAAAATACACAAACGCCAAATACAACCCGTAAACCTGTCCTTTGTAGGCATCGCTCCAGTGGAACACTTCATCCATGTACAACACAAAAACGGCCAACATGGTGTAAAAGCCGAAGCGTTCCCACATTTCCGTAAAGAATAGGGTCATCAATCCCTTGGGATGATTCTTTAACATACGGACTCCTTTTTTGTTTTTATCCCTAATAACTCAAAATTCGAATATACTGAAAATAATGAATGTGTTCAAAAATAGATTGAGGATTTTTTGCTTTACTAACATGGAAGGGGTTACGTTACAGTTTCTTAAAAAACACTTTCGATCGCAAAAATGCCCGCCATAAAATCTGCCTAAAAATAGTCCCATTTAAGCCTTGCCTTATGGCCAGAACGTCTGTTGCTGCATTCGAAAAAATGACGGGCTTGCACCCATCTCATTTCCTAATATTTGGCTCCGCGCTCACGGATGCCCGATACTCATTTATTGTGTTGATTGAATTTTCTGTAAGAAATCCGGAATTAATTTGTTGCCGATTTCTTTAGCTGCATTGCTCAGCGCCTTCACTCCGGCTTTCTCATAAGTGAGATCGATCCCTTTTACATCATCCAGCGAATTTTTGTAAATTTCCTGCCCCGATTTCAAATCGATAACGGAAAGCGTCAGGGTCACGAACGAAGAATGCAATCCGTACATTTCGGCGCCCTTGCGTGCCGTGGCCTTAACTTTAATCAAATAATCCGCTTTGGCCGGTGACGGGCTGAAAGTAAATCCCCGATCACTCAAAACGCGTTTTAATGCCGGCTCCAATTGCTTAATTTCCACCGGATGCCCCATGTTCGATTCCTGCGTTTCCACATAAGCCGTTAAACCCGCAACATGAATCAAAAATCGTGCTGTCGGCGCAACCAGGCTGCTCATAATTCCTTTAAGCACAATGGATGGATTCTCTTCGTTGACCATTTTATTAAGATCGATTTTGGCCTGAATTATTTGCAGATTATCAGCAGAGCTAATACGCAAAACGCGCGTCCTGGCTACACCGTTGGCGTCGGAATAGGCGCGTTTGATTAAATCGCCGTTACCCCTTGTAAAAGCAAATAAGACGGGCATATTTTGCACGGGACGTTCGGTAGCGCCGCTGACAAAGCCCACCTTGACTTTTAAAGGATTGGCAATCGGTTGTCCCAATTTCCCTTTAACTTCCGGTGTTAAAGCATCCAGTTTTAAACCGCTTAAAATTCGTTGCAAAGAAGAATAGATTTCATTAAACAAATAAATATGCTGACCATCCACTTCTGCTTCCAACGATTCATTCACATATTTTTCAATGGGAGGAATAGCCTGAAAATAGAACAGTAACGCTTTGGCGATTTTGCCGGCTTGTTCCGCAGCTCTAGCCTTTTTAAACATGTCCAATGACAGGGCTTTGGCTTTATTCAACTTGGCCGCTTTCAAGGCTTTGTATTTGGCTTTGGACAAACGATAATACACCCAATAATCCGTGGGCGTTTCGTAGCTGTCCACTTGCTCGTATCCTTCCAATTCGGCTTTGGTCGAAGAGCGCACGTAAGATTTAAAATCATCGGCAACCATGCCCGCTTTTTCCACTACCTGTTGCACAAAATCGCTATTGATCTGAACTTTAATTTGCGAGGCAATATCGCTTAAAGCATTGTCCCGAGCCACTTTTTGGAAATCGGTGGGATGTTCGGATTTGGAAGCATAGCCAATGCCAATGTAATAATTCGGATTAACGGGCCGTTGCTCAACCCACACAGGCAATTTATTCTGAGCGGACAAATTGCCGAGCATCCATTGGCTAACAATAAACACAGCCAACATAATTTTCATTTTCGCGGACATAACTTATTCCTAACCGGCTATTAATACTCAAACACGCCCCAAAATAAAAAAAGCAGCGTTTGTAAAAAATTGCCAAACGCCGCTTTAATATAATTCAAAATTAAAACACGATTCCCGTTGTAATGCCTAAAAACGAAGTTCCTTCATCCGAAGTAAAAATGTAACGATAAACCCCTTGGCCGATTAAATTCATGGTATCGTTCAATGGAATTTCAACGCCAGGTCCCAAAGCCACTCCGAATTTATTCTCTTTGTCTTCTCCGCTATAAAAATTAGTACCGTTGTAAGAAAGATCACTTTTGGTTTTAAGAATATTGTACGTTAGCATTCCGTAAAGAAAAAACTGCGTATTGGCTTCCGGCGATGTTAAATAGGGACGCACCCCAACACCGAGTTCCATTATATTGGCTGAACCTTCAGCCGTTACTCCGGAATAATCGGTAAACGGATCCGCATCCTGAATGTCCTGCATGAACTTGTCCCCATCGAAACTAAAGCCCTCGTATGCCAGAGCAAAACTGATGCCCAATCTTGGCGACGGAAACATTACATATTGTCCATGCAAGCTCAAACCGACTTTGTAATAATCGGAAAAATCTTTAGGCGAAAGCGGGACTGCAAATCCGGCAAACACCTCTATTTGCGGTTGGCGGGAAACCTGACCGAATTGGGCAAAGCTCATGCTCGAAAAGCCTAAGATCAAAACAAGGATGGCAACCGTAATGGTTCTCATAATACTTCCTCCGTTTTTGAATAAATAAAAAATCTCTAAAAATTTAACCTAAACTTTTTTATTTGGTAATAACCTTGTCTAACTTCTGCGGCACTCCGGACAATTGCTTTTCAATTTCGGCGACTGAAAAGCCCGGCATCACCTCGGTAATTCGTGCTACACAGATTTGGTTGATCATTCGGCCGATTACCTTACCCGTTACCGGATGAATAATGGGATCCCCTTCCCGGTAAACAATGCATTTCATTCCTTTTTTTACGCCTTTATTCGCACCAAAATCAAGCGTTAGCTTTTGCCCCTTAATATTAATAACCAACCCTTTGACGATAGGCAAATCTTTGCTGAATTTCTGGGCCAATTCATTTACCATTTCCGAAATCTGATAAAGGGAAATGCGGCTGCTGTAAGCATCCTGCGCCGAAATAATGGCCGCGCTTTCCGTATCGATCAAACGGGCGTCAATACTCAATGAATTCCCGGCACGCGTTACACTGCCCAAAACAACGGCATCCACGCCGATTCCTTTACCGATTTCCGCAGCCGTGCTGGGATCCACAATGCCGCTTAAACCCAATTTTTGTTCATTTAATATTTTCTCCAATTGCGCCCGCTCGATTACTTTGAAACGTTTTGAATTCACAAAACCGGTAATCAATTTATCCAACAAATCCAC
>JALWEA010000164.1 GCA_027039465.1 Calditrichia bacterium
AATCTTTGGTTTCCGGCAGAATGCTGGCTAACACAAAGCGCAACGGATCGGGATCGAAGCGCTGCAGATAGTCATCCAGCCAAACGGCATAATTACGGCTGGTGGAAAGTTTGTTGCCTTCGAGATTTAAGAATTCATTGGCCGGAACGTCTTCGGGGAGAACGAAGTCGCCGTGGGTCATTAGCATGGCCGGGAAAATCAGGCAATGGAAAACAATATTGTCTTTTCCGATAAAATGAACCAGACGGGTATTTTCATCCTGCCAATATTCTTTCCACAAATCGGGTTGGCCTTGCTTTTCAGCCCATTCCTTGGTTGCCGAAATGTAGCCAATCGGAGCATCGAACCAAACATAAAGCACTTTACCGCTGGCATCCACGCCGTATTTTTTGGCCACATCTTCGGGCACAGGCACACCCCAGGGCAAGTCGCGCGTCACGGCACGATCGGCCAAACCGTCATTAAACCAACTGCGTACTTGCCCCAGCACGTTGGGCTTCCAATTGGGATGCGTATCAATCCATTCTTCCAATTGCTTTTGGAATTTTGCCAAGGGTAAGTACCAATGGGTCGTTTCTTTTAGAATGGGCTTTGCGTTGGTAATAGCGCTACGGGGATTAATCAAATCCGCAGGACTTAACGAACGGCCGCATTTTTCACATTGATCGCCGTAAGCATTTTCATAGCCGCAATAAGGGCAAGTGCCCACAATAAAACGATCGGCCAAAAACATTTTGGCTTCGGGATCGTAAAGCTGTTTTTCCGTTTTAAGAATGAAAACGTCTTTGTCCGCTAAAACGCGGAAAAAATCCTGACTGGTTTTGTGGTGCACCGGAGATGATGTCCGGCCGTAATAATCGAAGCTCATGCCAAAGGCTTCGAAGCTTTTTTTATTTAATTCATGGTAACGATCGACGACCACCTGCGGTGAAACGCCTTCGGAACGGGCACGCAGCATAATGGGTACGCCGTGCTCGTCCGAACCGCAAATGTAAATAACATCGTCACCTTTGAGTCGATGATAACGCACAAAAATATCCGCCGGTAAATAGGCACCGGCCAAATGCCCCAAATGAATCGGCCCGTTAGCGTAAGGTAGTGCACTGGTAACTAAAATTCGTTTTTTCAAAACAGTCCTCGTTTATGTTAGTTCGTTCAAATTACAGGTCTGCAATTTAAAACAGTGTGCCAAATTTTGCAAATGGCAGGCAAAATAAAGTGGGAGATTGAAAATCAAAGAATGCCGAAGAATTATTTTTGCGCTTTATTAAAGGCGAATATTTTCTCCAAACGCACTAAATCTTCAGGGGTATCGATGTCTTCCCGAATTCCCGGATCGTCCGTTTCAATGCGTAAAATCAGAGAACGATGTGCCGTTAAAATATCTTTTAACGTACTCTGCGGATTGGCCCGAAGGATGATTTCAAAAAGGGAAGCCGGAAGATAAATAGGGTGGCCGCCGCGCTGGTTGAATGTGGAAATGATGATATTGTGCGGATTGTCGGTGGCTGATTGCATTAGCCGATGGTATGTTTGCGGAAGAATGTGCGGCTGATCGATAAGACAAAGCAGGGTACCGAGCACAGAATCGGGAAGTGCACGGAGAGCGCTCTGCACCGAAGTGAACATGCCCGATTCAAATCGGGGGTTAATAATGATTTCAAAGGAATCCTTTCCTGGTAGCAATGGAATGAGTTCCCGGGCTTGATAGCCCAGAATAAGGAAGGGACGATCAATACCGATTTGCATTAAATTTTGTCGAATGCGTGTTAGAAACGGAATGCCGGCAAAAGATTGTAAAACCTTCGGTTGGCCGAAGCGCCTTGATTTCCCTGCAGCTAAAATAAAAGCGGTTATGGGAGTGGTTAATGTATTCATTTTTAATTTATTCTGTTTGAAATGGTTAAGCGGGGATCACGATTTGATAACGACCCTTCTTTTAATTTTATTTTGGAAAGTTAAGGGCAAGTAACAACGACATTTTTTAATTGAAAACCAACGAACAAAAAATTGTGCTTTGATTTTAGTTAACCTTTTAATCCAAATCTTTTTTTAGCTTTTCAATTTTTTCTTTAGGCAAACCGGTAACTTTGGCAATAAAATCTACCTCAAAGCCTTCGTTTAAAAGTCGGGTTGCCGTTACCATGATAGCTTCAAGGCGTCCCTTCTGAATCCCTTTCTGAATTCCTTCCCTTAGCCACTTTTCTTTTCCTTTCTCCATTCCTTCGCGCATTCCTCTTTGAAGGCCTTTATTCTCCCATTTCTTGCGCATTTCGATTAAAGTTTCCACAATCATGGTATATTCACTCCCTTCGCTTATTATTTCCTCAAAATTTACCTCAGCCTTGGTGGTTCGCTTAAAAAGCATTTCAAACCAATCGCCAAAGCGAGCCAACAATTCCTTGTCCATCTCGGACTTGACAATCTCTACGATCTCTTTTAGAACGCTGTCCAATTCGTTTTCGTTTCGTGCATTCTCCAAAAGGAAAATGGCCGAAACCAAATTGTTGCGTAATTTAATCAAACTGCGTTTGCTAAAACTGCCAATGTCAATGGCAAAGTATTTAAAGCGAATCAAATATTCCCGCAAAGACGGATCGACCAATTCGATCATCTCTTGCAGGCTCCTAGCTGCGTTCCAGCGCTGTTTGCCGTTGTAAAGCAGCAGAGGAAAAACAACCGGCAAGCGTTTGTTCTTTTCCTTGGCAATGCGCTCCGCGTAGAAATTTAAAATATAACTAGCAAAACGCAAGGCCATGGTTTTGTCAACAGCGGACTGGAATTCCAAAAGCAAGTACAGGTAAACTTCCGAACCCTGTTTGAGCGGCAGCTTCCAAATAATGTCCGCTTCTTTCTTTTTAAACAACCGATCGATGAAGCTGACGGGTTCCAGTGTGATTTTGTCAAAGTCCACCCGTTCCACCCATTTCAGGCGGACGAAGCCTTGCAAAAGGTGTTTAACAAAGCCTTTGTGACTAAACAGCTTTTTGTAGGAACGATCGTAGAAATCTTTGATTTCGTCGTTTTTTCGTGCCATGGTAAGAATATAAAATATAAGTGGGAAATGTCAAGTTCGGAGTTGAAATATTTTTAGATCAGATTATGGTTTCCATTTCCAAGTCAGTGCTTATTGTTTTTTGCATTCAAAGCAGCACCCGTAAAAGCAATTGGTCAAAATGCCAAAATATTGTTGATTGATGTTTTTAAGTTAAAAAATCTTTGAACAAAGTTTCCGCTTCTCTCAACCCTTCCGGTTTACCTGCGTCCAACCAACGATATTGATCCGTCGCAGCGCCCACGACCGGTAGAGAACGGTAAGCCAGTTGCAGGTAAAGATCAATCATGGAAAAAACGGAATCACCCGGCATGTAATCGAAAATTTCCCGACGCAGCGCATGAATGCCGGAAAAGGCAAAGGGTTTAAACGCAGGAAAAATCCGACGCACCACTTTTAGCGTGCCGGTTTGCGTATTTTGCCAGCCCACCAAGCGCATAGGCGGATCGAATAGTAGATAGCGGCCGGTTTTCCGCCGACGCACCGCCAACGCGGCCAGGGCGTGGGTTTGCTCCAAACGGTTGAACAGAAAACCGTAATTCATGTCGGTTAAAATGTCAACATTGTGCAGTAAAAATGCATCCGTATCTTCAAAAAACCATTGTGCCTTTTTTAAGCCGCCACCTGTATCCAATAATTGTTCTTCAACGGAAAATTCAATGTGCAGCCCAAAGCCATTGTTTTTTTGCACATAATCGATAATTTGCTGCGCATGATGATGCACGTTAATAATAATTTCTTCAATGCCAAAGGCTTTCAATTGTCCGATTACCAATTCCAGTAAAGTTTTACCTTGAATGGTAACTAGTGCTTTTGGCGTTTTGTCAGTCAACGGTCGCAACCGGCTGCCTAAACCGGCCGCCAGAATCATGGCTTTGGTTGGTTTCATGTTAGCCCTTCATCTCCAGTTCACGATGACGTACCTGAACATCAATCTCATATTTTTCTTTTAAATAATCCGCCAAACGATTGGCGCAGTATACCGAACGATGCTGCCCCCCGGTGCAGCCGAAGGCAACCATAATATCCGTAAAATTTCGTTTTTGATAATTGGTGACCATCATATCCAACAAATCGTTCACATGGTACAAAAATCGCTCAACTTCCGGTTCATTCTCAAAAAATTCGATTACCGCTTTATCGTTGCCCGTTAAATTTTTAAATCGTTCGTAACGACCTGGATTCGGTAGCATGCGGCAATCAAACACAAAGCCGCCACCGTGCCCTTTTTCGTCCACAGGGATGCCGCGCTTGTAAGAAAAACTTTGAATGCGCACTGTTAAGCGTAAGTGGGCGTCGCCCAATTGGCGTAAAAAGCTGGAACGTACAAGCGCTTCCCAAACTTTGGTTAGGGTCGGTAGTTCCACCGGCAAATCGGCATTATGCAGTAACCATTCCAAGTTTTGAATGGCATAAGGCACGCTTTGCAGAAAGTGTTCCTTGCGTTCGTAAAAACCGCGAAAGCCATAAGCGCCCAAGGCTTGCATGATGCGAATAAACACATATCCGTAATAGAACTGCATGAATTTTTTACGGTTGACCGGAATGTACTTTTCCAGAGCATTTAAATAATGTTCCAACAGTTCTTTCCGGATTTCATTGGGAATGTCGGCTTTGGCGTCAAATAGAAGAGAAGCCAAATCGTATTGCAGCGCGCCTTTACGGCCGCCTTGATAGTCAATAAAATACGGCTCTCCATCCACAATCATAATATTGCGTGACTGAAAATCACGATACAAAAAATAATCCCGATCGGTTGACAGTAAAAAGTCCATAAAGGCCTGAAAATCATTTTCAAGATCCTGTTCATTAAAAGGGATTTTAGCAAGCTTTAAGAAATAATATTTGAAATAATTCAAATCCCAATGCATGGATTGGCGGTCAAAGCTATTCCGCGGGTAGCACACACTGTAATCCAAACCTTCGTTGGCTTCCACCTGAAAACGCGGCAGATATTCAACCACTTTGCGATACACATCCACAATCGCTTGCGAAAAACCTTCTTTGGCCCGCCTTTCGCTTAAAAACGAAAACAAAGTGGTATCTCCCAAATCCTGCTCAAGATAAATGTTTTTATCCAGTTCCTGCGAATAAATTTCCGGCACGTTCAGATTCAGCGATTTGAAATGTTTACTGAAGGATAGGAAAGCAATGTTTTCTTTCATATCGGGATTATAAGCGCCGATGGCCGATTTATGCTTGCTTTTCAAACGGAAATACTGGCGGTCAGATCCGTGGGCGGGCAAGGGCTCAAATGACTGCACTTCCTCTCCGGCCCAGCGTTCGAACATGGATTTTAAATGTTTTTCTATTTCTTGCTTCACAATAAATTCCTTTAAATGATTTTTAAGTTAATGGTAAAATAAAATTTTGCTAATCCGGGTCTTTCCCGACACTCTTCCTGGCGAGTAACAAGGAGATGGATATCGGATAAACTCCGGAAAATTCCAATTCAAAGAAACTTAATAAATTTTTAATTTCGAATAACTAACCTGTTAATTCTTTTGTTTTGCTAATTTAGCAATCCGCAGGAAAAGGTGAAAATAAAAATGTACCGGCTAAATCCGGTTCCTGAAATCATGAGCATTTCATCCGTTTTTTTATTAAATTTGTTTAGTGAACAAACTAAAGGTGTAGTGATGTTATTATCAATTAAATTTATTGCCGCTTTGTTTTTAATCATTACCTTGGAGCATTGGGCCTCGGCACAAGACCTCCTGACTGTTTACGAAAAGTCCGACTTTAAGGCAACGGGTAATTATGATCAAACCATCGCCTATTGCCAAAAATTGGCACAACATTCACCATGGATTCATTACACAACTTTCGGGAAATCTGCGCAAGGCTATGATTTGCCGTTGCTGATTGTCAACAAAGATGGAAAATTTTCACCGTCCGAAATAGATCGAACCAATAAAGTCATCTTTCTGATTCAGGCCGGTATTCATTCGGGCGAAATAGGCGGAAAAGATGCGGGATTGTTGTTACTGCGCAATTTGATTATTCGTAAGCAAAATCCGGCTGTTTTCGACCGTATGGTGTTACTTTTTATTCCGGTCTTTAATGTGGACGGTTTTCATCGTTTCGGCCCATACAATCGCATCAATCAAAACGGCCCGCAAAAAGCAGGCTGGCGGACAACGGCACAAAATTTGAATTTGAATCGGGATTATTTGAAAGCCGATACGCCTGAGATGCAGGCCTGGTTAAGGCTGTTTAATCAGTGGATGCCCGATTTCTTTGCCGACTGCCATGCTACGGACGGAGCGGATTATCAATACGCCTTAACCTATCATTGGGACAGCCATAACATTTTGGATACTTCTTTAACACATTGGATTCAAGCCGATTTGCAACCTTTTGTGAAGCAGCGCATGCAATCGTTAAATTTTCCTATAATTGAATACATCATGTTTCGCAATCATCATGATCCTTTAAGTGGCATGGTAGGATGGGTACCTTCGCCGCGTTTTTCTAACGGATACACCGACATTCAAAATCGTCTGGGATTGTTGATTGAAACTCACATGCTTAAAGATTACCACACAAGAGTCAGTGCCACGTATGACATGCTTGAATCGGTATTGATCTATTTGAATGATCATTATCGGGAATTACGACAACGCATTAACCGGGCGGATGCGTTTACGGCAAGCTCCGAATTCCGCAAAAAACCGTTTCCGTTGACCTACCGCTTGACTTCCGATAGCACCATGATCGATTTTTTAGGCTATGATTACAAAGCCGTTCGCAGCGATTTAAGCGGCGGACTCTGGTATCAATACGATGAGCATCAACCCAAAGTATTTCATATCCCATTTTTTAATCATTTTAAACCGGATATTACGATTACGTTGCCTTTGGCTTACATTGTTCCGGCGGAATGGAATTCGGTGCTTGAACGACTTAAATGGCACGGCATTCAATTCCGAACTTTAGCCCGTTCCGTGCGTTTACCTTTGCAAACGTACAAGTTTTCCGAGGTGAAATTCAACCGATTCCCGTACGAAGGAAGGCAGATGGTTTCATTTAAAACAACGCCTATTGTCTTTACTAGAGAATACCCGGCCGGTTCGGCGGTCGTGCCGCTGGATCAGCCGCGCGCTAAAGTTATTGCTCATATTTTGGAACCGGATGCGCCGGATTCGTTTGTGCATTGGGGATTTTTTAATGCGATTTTTGAGCAGAAGGAATATGCCGAGTCGTATGTGATGGAGCGTTTGGCGCGTAAAATGCTTAAAGAAAATGGCCGACTTAAAAAAGAATTTGAACAAAAAAAGAACCACGATCCGGAATTTGCCAAGAATCCGCGAGCGATTTTGCAGTGGTTTTATCAGCATTCTCCCTATTGGGATCGATTCAGGGACGTGTATCCCGTGGGAAGAATTTTACAGCGGAAAACGTTAAATGAATTACCGTTAAATTAAAAGGAGATGGTTTAATGAAGCTTGCGTCTTTATTTGCAATTATTATCACTTTACTGGTTTTGGGACAAAATCAAAAAACTTGGGCCGGCTCACCGGCAGAACGTCCGTTTTATCAAATGACCCACCATCAAATAGATTCGGTTTTAAAAGAAATTAGCCAGAAACCCTGGACGATTACGCAAAAAATGGATTACTATTCCAAACGCTTTTTGGGCATGCCCTACAACTTTAAATGTGTGGGTGACGGTCCTTATGCCATCATGGAACCGTATCCGTTGGTCAATTTCAAACAAACCAATTGCATGGCGTTTTGCGAACATGTATTGGCGCTTTCCATTTCAGATTACTGGGATACGTTCTTCGACAATCTGCAAAATATCCGTTACAAGGACGGTTTAATCGGTATGCGCACGCGTAACCATTATACCATGGCTGATTGGCTACCGCAAAATCGCTGGCTGTTGCATGATGTAACGCGTCAGGTCGGCGGGGAATTCACCAAACAGGTAACACGCACTATTTCGCATCGTAAATTTTTTGCCGCCAAAGGCATGAAGGACATGATTGATGTTAAGCCGGATCGAACATTAACCGTTGATTATGTTCCCTTGGATAAGTTGGCACTTGTTAAAGACAAATTAAAGATCGGCGACGTTTGCGCTCTTATTGACGGACGCCACGATAATGTTTTTTCCGCACACATGTTAATGGTGATGGAAGAAAACGGCAAAAAGGTCATTCGAGAGTCGACCACGCGCGGCATGACCACCTTTGATACGCCGTATTTGCAATGGGTAAAAATGATGCAAACCAAATACAAAGATAAATATTTGGGCCTGGCCATTATGCGTGTACGCGATGAATTGAATACTCCAGGGCGGATTATCAAACCGTGGGACATTCTTAAACTCAAAAAAGAAGTGGGCGAGATAAAATAGTTTTGTGTAGTAAGAATATAAAATTAGCTGTATGAATGATAAATAAGTATTTTAATATTTGATAAGTAGTTATAATTATGGTATATTTGTATTATTATATAAATTAATACTTTAGGCATAAGTATTGTTAAGTATTACAAATTACCGTTTAAAGTAATGGAAAATATTCATATAAAAATACCCGAGCCTAAATGGGGAAGCGAATTAGCAAATATTATAATTATTTTAGAAAAATTGAGAGTAAAAATATTATGGGGTAGCGTACCGCCTCATATATTTTTTCAATTGAAAAATATTTTTCAAATATTGGAAAATTTAGGTTCGGCAAGAATTGAAGGCAATAATACAACTCTATCCGAATATGTTGAAAAAATAATTGAAGATAAAACAGAAATAAATGAAAAAGAAATAGAAATAGCTAATTTAGAAAAAGCCATTATCTTTATTGAAAAAAATGTTGATGAAAATTTTATATTTACGCGAGCCTTTTTTTCAGAATTACATAAAATAATTACTCATAATCTTTCTCCTCCGCCGAATGGAGAAGGCTCTCGATATCCGGGGGAACTTCGCAAGATTAACGTTTCAATAGCTAAATCCAGGCATAATCCTCCGGATTATATTTCTTTACCTGATTATTTTGAAGAATTTCTAAATTTCATTAATCAAAATCTTGAAGAGCAATACCAATTGCTCATGGTAGCAATAGCACATCATCGTTTTACTTGGATTCATCCTTATGACAACGGGAACGGTAGAATTGTAAGACTTCTAACTTATGCTCTTTTGATAAAATTAGGATTTCAAGTTAAAAACGGAAGAATCATTAATCCCTCTGCCGTATTTTACACCGACCGGGATAAGTATTATAAGATGCTTGAAATTGCTGATAAATTAGATGAGCAATCTTTGTTGAAGTGGGCTCAATATTTTTTATTAGGACTTAAGAATGAAATTGAGAAAATTGATAGTTTGTTGAGCATGAAATATGTGAGAGAAAAAATTCTTATTCCCGCAATAAATTTTGCACTTGAACGGCAAAGTATTACGCAGAAGGAATACAAGATTTTAAAATATTTAATTCAGAAAGACGATGTTTTGATTAAATCGGAAGAATTAAATAAAATCGGAATTAACAATTCTGTTCAAAAATCAAGAGCAATGAAAACTTTAAGAGACAAAAAAATGGTAAAGCCCAGTAAGGAAAACGGTAGAATTTATACTATAAATTTCATTAATAATTATTTACTTCGTGGTGTTATTGATTCTTTGGATAAACAGGGATTTATTTCAGATTTTCTTAAATAAAAATATTCAGAACTCACTAAACACAGGATTTGCCGTGAGTGGCAAATGGAGAAAAACAAGTTAAAATTTTGATCGTACGGATTCTAATTCGGATGTACAGGAAGACGGCAGATGCTAATGATTATTAAGAGATTGATATGCGGCTAACCCAGTCCTTCCAACCCTCCGGCAGCGGGGCGAGGAATCCCACCCAAGTTGCAACGGATGATACGGGATTCTTCATTCCGCTCCTCAATACAATTCCACCATACCAATTCCTAATTCCCAGTTCCTATTTTAACAACGCGTCAAGTTCTTTTTTCCAGGTTTCAAACCCTTCGGCATCCCGATAGTTATGGAAAATGCGAATAAAATTTTCCGGTTTATTTTGCAAATATTGTAAGCGACCTTCGGCCTTGATGCGTTTGATTTCGTTTTCGATTTTTATCACTTCCCGTTTAAACGTTTTTTTGTCTTGTAGCAATGTTTGCAAATTTTGAGGTAAAGCCCAAAGGTAGGTTCCGTCTGTTCCGAACAAAGTCTCCCAGGCTAAAAAGCAACGTTGCCTGCCTTCCAAAAAGAAAACAAATGAAACCGGATTGGTTAGAATGCGTAGCCTGAACACTTTCGGATTGTGGAGTTTAATGAGATAACGAATTTGCTCGCCGTGTTTGGGCTTTTTGATGCGAATGAACTCGTCGATGAATTCCGTGTCGTCCAAATCAAAAGCTGCTTTTTCGTGTTTGTCTCCGGAAGCGAGCCACTGCTTTAAGGTCAAAATAGAATTACCGCTGCTTTTTTGCCGTAATTTCTTCTTGATCAGATCAACTTTAATTTCTTCGATTAAATTCGGCCCGATGCGGGCAATTTGCGGGGATGATGCCTTGAGTACGGTAACTTCATTATTGACGATTTTGATTTCTGCTTTAACGGTAATTTCCTTAACCTTTAAGAGTTTGGCAAAATAATCTTTAATGTATTCAAACTCTTTGCGAATGAACTTGTTGGGAATTTGGGCACGGATAAGGAACCGTTGCACGGTTTGCCGATCAAAAAAATATTCCCGGACTTCGGCAAAACCGTTATTAAACGTAACGCTAAAAAACGGACTCTTGAAATAAATGGTTTTCCGGATAATGACGGGCTTTGGGGGAGCCTTGGGCTTCTTGCGTACGGGCTTTTTCGGTCGGGGTTCAATTTCTTTTTTCTTTTCGATTTTAGGCCTGGGCGGCACGGTAGGCTGCGGTTTTTTTATCGAAACCGGTGGCTTGTGAACAACTTTTCGTCGGGCCAGTTTTAAAATCTTAAATGTTTCTGCGGAATAGAGCAGCAGCTTGCTTACGGAGGACAAATCAAAATTTTGCGACTCAAAAACGCGCTTTTCCCAGGGATTAAAGTCAACGATTTCGCAGAGCAATGTGCCGGATTCAAATTTGCGAACTTTGAGTTTGAGCCACTCAAACATTGAAGTAAAACGCTCGATTTCCGTGAGCCCGGCTAATTTTAAAGCAATTTGTTTCACAGGTAAAGCATGCCCGGCGTCAAAATAAAGCGCATCTTCCGCTACTTTGACGATGAAAAGATCATTGGCTTCAAACATGGCTCAGCCCAAAGATTGAGACAATATTGTGCGTCTGTCCCTCGATACGATTCTGCCTGTCGTTTCCCTCTTTGTAAAAACTGCTCGGAATCGTTCGCAATGACAGCCCTTAACGAATAACGATTTCCCTTTAACTCTTCAACC
Source organism: Calditrichia bacterium (assembly GCA_027039465.1). GTDB lineage: Bacteria > Calditrichota > Calditrichia > Calditrichales > Calditrichaceae > Caldithrix. The sequence continues at coordinate 11,452 of JALWEA010000164.1, forward strand.
CTTACACTATTAACCCTGAACGCTTAACTATTCTCCCCATTTAACCATTTAACTGATCAACCAATCCACGATTAACGAATATACGAATAACGGATAACGCTTTCCCCTTAACCCTTAACCCTTAACTTTTAACCTTTTTTTCTTTTCACTCCGTCCCGTACAAACGGTCTCCCGCATCGCCCAGGCCGGGCAAAATGTACCCGTGATCGTTCAATTGTCGATCCAGAGCGGCGGCAAAAATACGCACATCAGGGAAACGGTCGTGCACAGCCTTAACGCCTTCCGGCGCTGCTACCAGGCATAAAAAGTTAAGATCTTTGATACCTTGTTTTTTCAGGATTTCAATGGCTGCCAATGCGGAGCCACCGGTGGCCAGCATGGGATCGACCAGAATAACAAAGGTTTCGTTCACATTATCCGGAAGTTTGAGATAGTATTCAACCGGAAGCAAGGTCGTCTTGTCCCGGTAAACGCCGATGTGTCCCACGCGGGCGTTGGGCAGTAATTCGAGAATGCCGTCAATCATCCCTAACCCGGCGCGCAAGATGGGAACCAGGGTAACGTCCTTGTGTAGTTCGACGCCGCGGGTTTTTTCCAAAGGTGTCTCCACCTCAATGCTTTTCACCGGAATGTTGCGCGTCAGATCATAGGTCATCAACATGGCTACTTCCGAAAGGGTGCGGCGGAAAGTTTGACGATTGGTATTTTTATCCCGTAAAACGGTAAGTTTCGCCTTTAATAAAGGGTGTTCGATAATGTGCAGATTTTCAGACATCGACTACCTCATTTTTTTTGTTTGTAAAAAAAATCCCCCGAATAAAAATCCGGGGGATTAAATCAGAACTATTTTTTTAGCGCTTCGGCCATATCTGTTTTTTCCCAGGTAAATTCGTCCAACTCCCGGCCAAAGTGTCCGTAAGCAGCGGTTTTACGGTAAATGGGACGGCGTAAATCCAGCGTTTCAATAATGCCGCCCGGAGTGAAATCAAAATGTTTTTGCACCAGCTTGGCTAGTTCTTCATCGGAAACCTTACCGGTTCCGAATGTTTGTACCATCAAAGAAACCGGTTCGGCAACGCCAATGGCATAAGCCACCTGAATGCCGCACTTCTCAGCCAATCCGGCGGCAACGATATTTTTAGCCACATAACGGGCAAAGTAAGAGGCCGAACGGTCAACTTTAGTAGGATCTTTACCGCTAAAGGCGCCACCACCGTGACTGAAGACGCCTCCGTAAGTATCCACGATAATCTTGCGACCGGTTAATCCCGCATCACCTTGCGGTCCGCCGATCACGAAACGTCCGGTGGGATTTATGTAGTAAGTGATCTTCTTGCCGTTGGTCATTTCTTTGGGAAGCACCGGTTTAATAACTTCCTCGATAATGGCTTCTTCCAATTTTTCTTTGCTAATATCCGGATCGTGCTGGGCGGAAACCACAACTTTTTCTACTGCCACGGGTTTGTCGTTTTCGTAACGAATGGTGACCTGTGCTTTGCCGTCGGGACGCAGAAAGGGAAGCGTGCCGTTTTTGCGAACGTCCGCCAGACGGTGGGTGAGCTTGTGCGCCAGACTAATGGGCATGGGCATTAATTCTTTGGTTTCATTGCAGGCAAAACCGAACATCATGCCCTGATCGCCCGCGCCCGCACGATCCACGCCCATGGCAATGTCCGGAGATTGCTGGTCGATGGAAGTCATGACAGCGCAGGTCAAATAATCAAAACCGTATTGCGCATCAACATAACCGATATCTTTGACAACTTCGCGTACGGTTTTGGGAATATCCACGTAGCAATCCGTAGTAATCTCACCGCCAACCAAAACCAAGCCGGTCGTGACAAAAGTTTCACAGGCAACGCGACCGAAAACATCCTCTTTAAGTACATTATCCAAAACGGCATCGGATATTTGATCGGCCATTTTATCCGGATGGCCCTCGGTTACCGATTCGGACGAAAATAAGTAATCTGCCATTCTTTAAATCTCCTGTAAAAATTATAATTTTTAAATCTAATTTTATCTTAATCTTTTAAACGAATTTTCCTTTTTCGTATTCCAAAAGAGCCTCATCCGCCAATTTGTCTAACACATCTTGCGATTCGGCAAATATTTTTTCCCATTTCTTTTCAGATATAATTTCATCGAGCAGCCAACGTGCAAGGGCATTTTGTTCAAATTCCGGTAATTTTGATGCTTTTTCAAATGCTTGCTCGAGTAATTTGGTCATACTCACACCCCCTTTTTGTCACATTTTGGGATTGTTTATTTTTAATTTATAATATTTTTGATTAATCCACAAATTAGTGGCAAATATTAAATACCTATCGGTAATCAAATCAAAAAAACGTGCCAGTGCGAACCGCATCAGACGGATTACTCGGGAGACAGACGCGGCGGCCTGTCATTGCGAACGATCCTGCAAGCGGGAGAGTGAAGCAATCCATAACACTATTAAAGCTACTTTCCAAATAATAAGACATAGCTGGTTTTGAGGAGATCGCCACGTCACTTGCTGCTACTATTGACATGCCATTTTTTTTACCCACCCTCAGCCCGCCCTGCGAAGCATCGCAATGTAAGGGAGTTTCAACGTGGAGGATGTCTGAAAAGTTTAGGCTGTTTTTTAATTCGGACTACGAACCTGTATTTTGCCGTGTTTAGACCCCCTAAATCCCCATCGCAGGGGGATGCAAAGTTATTTGTAAATTTTGCTCATTACCCAATTTGCCAGTGGTTCAGTGTTTATTCTTTCTCCCAACCGTAAGTTCAACTTTTCATCGGGTAAAATCATTCGTGCCGTTTTGCGTCCCCCTTGTATATTAAAGTTATTAAGAAAAAAGATCTTTGCAAATAAAAAAAATAAAACCGAATTTATCCGACATGTAAGAAGGGGCTCCCCTTAGGCATAAAGCCTGTCT
>JALWEA010000165.1:0-6497 GCA_027039465.1 Calditrichia bacterium
GAGGCTATGCCTCCAGGGCAAAAAAAGGATTAACGAAAATTATCAGGTATAAAAGCGGCGCCTGGCTTGACGCCAAGGGAAGTTCGGTGCCCGCACCGGGGGATAAGATTTTTATTCCCCGGCGCAACGAATGGGAATTTTGGCCGAAGTTTAAGGATGTTGTAACCATAGTGGCCCAACTCACTACTATTTTTTACATCATTCGCAGCGTGAGTACAAAGTAAAAAGGGAATTCTTTCCGTGAAAGAAACCATAATAAATGTTCTGCAATATATTTGGCAAAAACGAAAGATTAATCTTTGGGTTTTCTTTAGTTCTATTTTGGTTTTAATAATTATTATCTTTTTTGTTTTGGAAAAAAAGTATACGGCCAATGTGACCATTTTACCTCAAACTTCGGATATTTTTTCTCAATTAGGTAGCGGTGTTAGTGCTCTTTCCGGGCTTTTTGGTTTGGAAATGGGCTCCGGCTCATTTAAGTCTCAGGAGATGTATCAGGAAATCATTCATTCCCGTAGCCTGCAATCACGTCTGCTTAAAACCGAATTCGAGGTAACAAAAGACGGACAAAAGCAAAAAATGACCTTATTGAAATTTTTGGAGATTAAAGGCGATTCCCCGCGTGAAATTTGGGAAAAAGCTTTTAAAAAATTGGAAGATGATGTCATTTACACGAAGATAAACAGTGAAAGCAATATTCTGGATTTAAAAGTTACGCTTAAGGATCCTTTCCTTGCCGCCAAAGTAGCCAATACCATTGTTGAATATCTGAAAGAGATCGTAAAAAACCGTTTGGAAAATGATTTTGTTACACAAATGCAATATTTGCAAAAACGTATAACTACGGTGTCGGATAGTTTGAAAATCGTTGAACAAGATCTTCAAAGGTTTTTAGAGCGTACTCGCGATTTAAATCGGCCGCAGAATGTGGTTAAACAAATGCGCTTAAAACGAATGATTACGGAAAAATCGACCATCTATGCCGAGCTTAAAAAACAGCAGGAAATAATGGTTCTAATGAATGTGACCAATCTCTATCCGGTTAAGGTGTTAGACAAAGCCATTGTCCCTTACAAAAAGAGCCGGCCGAGAAGAGCGCTGCTGTTGATCTTCTTCGGTTTATTGATTTTAATGGTTCAGCTCTTCGTTAATTGGTTGATTGTGCGGGGCAAAGAACTTAAAGATCAGGTTATTACGCCGCAGGTTTCCGGTGCAGAACATACCGAACAGGTGTGATCAACAATTTGAAAACGATGGCATGAAGAGGTGTAAGAATATTGACAGAGCCAAAGCGCAAATATTTATGGAAAAACCCCTTGTTTCTTTCCATTAATTTTTTAATCGTTGTTTTAATTGCGCTATCCGTTCGATTTTTATTCAAACCCCAATACACTGCCAAGGCTCTTCTGCTACGGCATCCGACCAGTTTGGGCTTCCAGGATCAATTTAATACCATTGCGCAAGTGATTGGCCTGAAAAGCAAATTTGGCAATTTTATCATCTCTTTTGAACTGTATCAGAATATTTTGAGCTCTCGTGAATTTCAGCAAAAGCTTTTCCAGCGTGTCTTTACTTTTAAAGATCATGGGCAACAACGTTCCACAACATTGTTGCAATATTTGCATGTCCAGGGCAGGAACGACAAAGAGATTTTTGAAAAGGCCTATAAAAAATTTAGCGACGAAATCCTTTACATGCGCAATGATGAATTGGACGGCGCTCTTTCCGTGGAAATAACTTTACCCAATGCCGAGCTGGCGGCCAAAGTTGCTAACGCCATGATTGAGCAGCTTAAGCAAAAAGTACTTTCAATGATTACCAGCGAGCGGGATGAAAAGCTGCGGTTCATTCGAGGAAAAATAGATGGGGTTAAAGCCAAGATGGCGCAATTGGATGCACAACTGGAAAATTTTTTAACAACGGCCAAAGATTTAACTCTGCCCAAAAATCAAGTACGTCGCATGCAAATCGAGCGGCAGATTAATGTGCAAACAGAAGTGCTGACCGAGTTAAAAAAGCAGGAAGAAATGTTTCTGCTACAACAGCTTCCCATCCTCAAACCGGTTTGGGTGCTGGATTCTGCTATTGCACCTTACGAAAGTTCGCGTCCCAAACGGATTCTACTTTTTATTTCATTAACGACCATTTTTTTCTTTTTGGAATTTTTGTTTTTTAATTTAAAGGATTCTTTTACAAAACCCCAAAATCGATGACTATTGAATAATTATGAATCTACCATCCAAAAAAGACTTACGGAATTTAGCGGTTAACTTTGTGAATTATGGCATCTACCAGTCTTCCACTTACATTGTGCCGCTCATTACCATTCCTTATATCATCCGGGTAGTGGGTATTGAGAATTACGGTATCATCAGTTTGGCAAATGGTGTAGCTAATTACATTCGTGTTGGGGTAGATTATGGCTGGAATATCTTGGGAATTCAATATGTGGCCCGGGCCGGAAATGATACAAAAAAAAGGGGAGAAATTGTTAGTGCGATTTTATCTCAGCAGCTTTTTTTAGTTCTAGTGGGTGGCCTTATTCTCGGAGCGGCGGTTTTATTATTTCCCAAATTGCAGCGGGAATATTTGGTTTTTATTTTGGCTTATGGATTAGTTCCTGGTAACATGCTTATTTTAACTTGGTTCTACGTGGGGGCAGAGCAAGTTAAAGATTTAAACTATATTTTTCTTTCTTCAAAGTTGCTTTATGTGCTAACGATTTTTTTTCTATTAAGGCCACTCAATAATTTTGTTTGGGTGGTGGTATTTAACAGCGGTTCACTGATTGTGGCCGGTTTGGCCAGCGTTGTATTGTTGCGTTTTAAATACGGTATTAAAGTACGCCTTTATGGATGGAAAAAGTTTTCGCACTTGTTTAAAGAAGGTTGGCCGATTTTTCTTTCTTATTTTTCGACCAACTTCTATCGCAATTCCAACATTTTGATTTTGTCCATTTTTGCCAGCGAACGCATTATCGGAATTTATGCCGTAGCCGAAAAAGCGGTTAAAGTAGTGCAAAGTACTTTTATGCCTTTATCCCAAACTTTGTATCCGTACATTGCCAAGATTTCGAAAACCGATGAATTGCAGGCGGCGCGCTATTTGCGTTACATCATTTTGGGAATGGCAGTGCTCAGCGGACTGGTTTCTCTGTTAATGTACATTTTTGCTCCATTAATCATTTATCTGCTGGCGGGAAAAACACCGGCGCTTGGTGTGCTGTTAGTGCGCTTGGGCAGCTTGGTCGTTTTGTTTGGTGTGCTGAATTACATTTTGGGTGTGATTTACCTGACTAACTTTGGTTTTAAAGAAAAGTTCTCACGTGCGGTCGTTTTTACGGGAATTTTTGGGGTAACCGTTTGCTTTACTCTCTCCTATTTCTTTAGCGCTACAGGTACAATGCTCAGCTTCACCCTGTCCGAATTATTTTTAATGATTTTTCTGATTTATTACGTTAAAAAGTACCGTAGAATGGGGGTGCTGGCATGAAGCCGCATTGCAGTGTTATTGCCATTAACTGGAACGGCGCCTCAGATACTATTGAATTTATAGCATCGTTATGGGGCCAGGAATATGAAGCTTTTTCTTTAATTCTTTTGGATAACCATTCCACGGATCAATCGGTTTATGAAATTAAACAATGGCTAAGCCATCCGGCACCTGTATCGGGTAAATTTGAATTCAAAAAGAATTTACCGGGGAAAATTCCATTTACGGAAATGACTTGGTCGCAAGCGCAACAATTTTCTTTGAACTCCGAAGAAGACAAGAAGCGGGTTTTTTTGATCAGAAACGAAGAAAATTTGGGCTTTGCCAAAGCGGTTAATCGCGGCATCCGTTTTGCGCAAGAAAAACTGACCAGTTCCTATTTTTTCTTGCTGAATAACGATATTTTTATCGATGCGCAAGCCATTGGCAAAATTATTGAAACGGCCGAGCAGCACCCTGAATATGCGGTTTTACAAAGCATGATTTTTTATTACGATGCCCCACAAACCATCTGGAACGCAGGCGGGCGCGTTTTACCTTGGGGGCAGACGCGTTATTACCGCAAGATACCAAATAAAAAAATTTATCAAACTTATTCCATTAGCGGTTGCGCACTCTTGCTGCGTAAAGAAACGGTAGAATCCATTGGCCTTTTGGACGAACGTTTTTTCCACGGGGAGGAAGATCTGGAATACGCCTTACGGTTAAATAAACATGGGAAACAAGCCGCGGTTGTGGTGGATTCACGTATTTTCCACAAGGTCTCCATCGGGGCTAATAAACAATGGCAAAAGAAATCCGAACGATTGATTAACGCGGCTCTTAATAGATTCTTGAATATGAAAAAATATTTTCCGCACTGGTTCTGGACGATTTGGCGTTTGGTTACTTTGTTTTATTATTTTTTGTTATTATTATTCATGTATAAAGAATCCGTTAAAGATTCTTTAAAAATTGTGCGGATCCTTTATGAGTATTCCGGTCGAATTTCCGAAGTTAGTCCCCGACTATTAAAAGAAATTCAGGAAAAATTAAGATGATAAGCTTGTGGAGTAATACCGTAGCCGTATCTATTATTTTTTCCACCGTGATTTACGATGAGATAAAACGTTTTAAGATGATTGTTACCCCGGGTGTATTTTTTGCCGCGCCTTTTTTATTTATTATTTTGTTGACCAATTTTGTATTGATCTATTACCAATATCCCCCTATTACTTTACGCGTTATGTGGTTTTTAGCCATTCAGGCGGTCATAATCTGGCTTTTGGGTAGAGCATTGCAACGCTATTTCCCTCCACAATCGGATTGGCGCATCAAATCAATCATTGATGACTTATCGGATTTTTACGTACGTTACGCGCTTATTTTTGTGGGCTTAGGATTGTTAGCTGCTTTGTTTATTATTGGCAAATCCTTTTATCTGTTTGCTTCCCATGGTAGTTGGCACTATTTCGGTCATTCCGATTATGAGAAAATCATGTCCCGGGGCATCATCGCTCATTTGATACATTTGGATAAAATAAGTTGCTTCTTCTTAATTCTTATTTACAGAAAAAGTTCGGCCAAATTAAAATGGCTGTATTGGCTTGTTTTTCTGTTGAGTTTTTTTGCTTTGGCTCTGGTACAAATTAAACATCATATTCTGCATCTGATTTTATTGATGTTTTTATTTGTTATTATTTCTCGTAATACAAAAGAGCAATTAAAATCATTGGCTACCGGTCTTATTTTAATTGTGGCGGTATTTAGTTCCTTTTGGGTTATTTTGGCCTACCTAAGCCATATTGAACAAACAGCTAAAATCATGAACATTTTAGCTAAATACTTTATCAATTATCTGTTTTCCGGGACCATGAATTTGGATTTGTGGATGCGGCACAGTTATGTAATGCCGGAATGGAGTCCCATTGTCACCTTTCGAAATTTATTCAATGTCTTAATGGGTAATCCCAGAATCTATTCCAATGTGTATTACCTTTCTATGGATTTTTCATACATTGCGCCTGCTACAATTTCCAATGTGGCCACGGCTTACGGGCCTTTCTTTTTGATTGGCGGTTGGCCGTTTGCGGTTTTCTATTCCATTGTGATCGGCGCTTTAAGTTATGTGTTTTTTTACTGGTCATTGGTTAAAAAGAATGTGTTCATCCTGTACATAAACTTAATTTTGCTGGTTTACCTGTTGTTTTCTTTTTTTGGCGCTTATGTGCTGTTCATTTCGTTTTACGAAGTCCCGATTCAACTATTTTTTATAATTATATTTATTTATATATTAAATTTTTTGTTTATTAAAAATTTTAAAACAGATAACTTTAAATTCAAAAATATTCGGATTAAAAAAAATTAAATGAAGGTCATAAAAATGAAAAAGTTAAAATTATTATATTTCACCAATTCGTTTCCTTTATTAGGAGGGCAGGTTGTTATTTTTGAGCAAGTTTATGAAGACTTAAGTAAAATGAAGGATATAAACATAAAAAAAGTAAATATCAATTTAATGAAATCTTGGAAAATTTTATTATTTTTTTTCAGAATAATTTATGGTTTAGTCTCTGTTCCATTTTATGATGTGATTAGTTTTCAGGCATCTTATAATTATATTCATTTTTTAGGTCCGATAGTATTTATCTGGTCAAAATTTTGGCATAAACCGGTTGTCCTTAGGACAAGCGCCGGGAATAATATCGATTTATATTATGAAAGGAATAAATTTTTTCAAAAAATTTTAAAGAGAACGATATTGAATGCTGATATTTCGTTTTATGAAACTAAATATCAAGTAAAATATTTTTCATACCTGAGTGAAAATAAAGTTAAATATATGCCAAATAATAGAAGATATATTGAAACAAATTGGAAATCCAAACAAACCAAAGCACATAAATTCCTATATTTGGGATGGATTGACGAAAGAAAAGGTGTCCAGATGTTAATTGATACTTTCTCAGAAATTGTTGAAAAGTATCCCGTGGAATTAGATATATTCGGTACCGATTATATAGGAA
>JALWEA010000165.1:6507-14326 GCA_027039465.1 Calditrichia bacterium
AATTAAAAATAAAATAAAGAAAAAAAACATAAGAATCTTTGATCCTTTCCCTCCTAATAAAATTTATGAAGTATTAGAAAAGTATGATGCGCTTGTTTTGCCAAGTTATCGAGAAGGAATACCCGGTGTAATTGTCGAAGCATTTATGTTGGATAAACCCGTAATCTCCACATATCTGCCCAGCATCATGGAAATTATTGATAACAGAGTAACCGGATTATTGATTAAGGTTGGTGACAGCGATGAGTTGAAAGAGGCGATTGTAGAACTCCATAATAATTTGGATTTGTACAATACAATTTCAGAAAATGTTCATGATCATAAGAAAAAATTTGATCGAGCATATTGGTCAAAGGTTTATGCTGATGAAATTAGAAATTTAGTTACTGATAAACATTAAGTGGTTTAAAATAAAAAATAAAAAATAAAAAATTTTTAAAAGGATTATTGTTATAGAATTTAAGGGAATTAATAAATATGAAACAACTCATCCAATATTTCAGAAGCGGAGAATTGGAATTAATTGAAGCGCCGGCGCCGAAGGTAATGCCTCAAAGCTTGGTTATTGAGTCGCGCTTAAGTTTGATTTCCGTTGGAACGGAAAAGATGATGCTCGACTTTGGCAAAGCTTCTTATTTGGCTAAGGCCAAACAACAGCCGGATCGCGTAAAACAGGTGTTGAATAAAATAAAGACCGAAGGATTGATCACTACGGCGCAGGCGGTCTGGAATAAATTAAATGAACCAACTCATCTTGGTTATTCCAATGTTGGCTTGATTGTCGAAAAAGGAGATATGGGCAGCCAATTTAAAGTGGGGCAGCGTGTGGTTTCCAACGGCCCGCATGCGGAAATGGTACGTGTACCCTGGACTTTGGCCGCCGGAATTCCGGAGTCCGTTTCCGATGAGGAAGCCTCTTTCACGGTGGCCGGTTCAATTTGCCTGGAAGGTGTGCGGTTGGCAAATCCGACTATCGGTGAAACCGTTGTGGTTGTGGGGCTCGGATTGTTAGGACAAATTGTCTCCCAAATCTTGCAAGCGAACGGTTGCCGGGTTCTGGCCTTCGATGTTGTTGAAGAAAAGGTGAATTTTGCGAAAAGCTTTGGCGTGGATGCCACGCAATCAAAAACATCCCAGGAGAACATTGAATTTGTTCTGGGAAAAACCAATGGCGTCGGCGCCGATGCGGTAATAATCACAGCTTCTTCAACTTCGGAAGAATTGTTAAGTCAATGCGCGCTCATGTCCCGTAAAAGAGGCAGAATTGTTTTGATAGGGGTGATACCAATTACGGTACCGCGCAATTTATTCTACGAAAAAGAACTTTCATTCCAGGTCAGCAGCGCCTATGGTCCCGGTAGATACGATCCGCAATATGAAGGTGGCCATGATTATCCCTTGCCTTATGTGCGCTGGACAGCTAAGCGCAACATGGAAGCTTTCCTTTTTTTACTTGAACAAAAAAAGATTTCGGTTGATAAGTTGATTACCCATCGCTTCCCTTTTGAAAAGGCCATTGAAGCTTATCAAACCATTGAAAAGGAAAATCCCATTGGAATTATTTTGGAATATCGGGGTAAGCCCAATTCGGAGTCATTGGTCAGCTTTTCCGATTTTACCGAACATCCCAAGCAAAAGGTGGATAAATTAGCGATTGGTTTTATTGGTGTGGGGAATTTTGCCAAATCCGTCTTGTTACCCAACTTAAAAAAATTGAATGCGCCTATTTTAACGGTGGCCTCATCCGATGGTTTAAGCGCCAGCGTGGCAGCTAAGAAATTCGGCGTTCCAAAAGCTACTTCCGACCGGGAAATAATTTTTCAATCTCCCGAAATAAATACCGTTTTTATCAGCACGCGCCATGATTCTCATGCCAAACTTGTAGTTCAGGCCTTACAAAATAAAAAGCATGTTTTTGTGGAAAAACCATTGGCCGTAAACGAAGAGCAATTAAAAGAAGTTTATCAGGCTGTAAAGGCGAATCCTGAATTACATTTAATGGTGGGTTTTAATCGCCGGTTTTCGCCGTTTAGCAAAAAGTTAAAACAGGCTATTCAGGATCGTAGTGACCCGATTTCGGTTATTATTACGATTAATGCCGGAGCCATTCCCATGGATCATTGGGTGCATGATCCGGTTATGGGAGGCGGACGGATTATCGGGGAAGGGTGCCATTTTGTTGATTTGGCGCGTTATCTTACGGGAGCATCCATTAAGGAAGTCGGCGCTATGCGAACAAACGGACATTCCGGCACCGATGAAGATAAAACTTCGATTTTCTTAACATTTGAAGATGGCTCACAAGTAACTATTCATTATTTGGCCAACGGACATCCGCGTTTCCCGAAAGAACGTGTGGAAGTTTTTTCATCGCAGCGGGTTTTCCAAATCGATAATTTCACACAGTTGACAAGTTACGGTTCGAACGTTAAGGAGCGGGGCCTAAAACAGGATAAAGGTCATTTTGCCGAATTAAAGACTTTCTTAGAGTCAATCCGAAAAGAAGGAGAAGCGCCAATTCCGTTCAATGAAATTATGGAAGTGCATTTGGCCGTTTTTGCCATTCAAAAAGCAATTGATGAGAAACGCTTTATTGCTTTAAAAGAGCTGTGGGAAAAAATTTAGAATGAACGTTTTCAATATCCGGTTTAAATGATATGACAGGGTAATTATTCGGTGAAAATTTTGCGAATCATTCGTACGCTTTATTATCTGAAACCCATTCAAATTTGGGGGCGGGTTTGGTTTGAAATCAAAAAACGCTTTCTGAAACCATGGATTGCAAACAGTGTTAAGCAGAGAACCTATTCGAATGTGCCGCAAAAATTTTCTCTTACACCTCGTTGTTATGCATCGTCGGCGCTGCAAAATCTTCCCGAAAAACAATTTGTTTTCTTGAATGTTTCCGCCGATTATCGGCAGGAAATTCAGTGGAATGACCCGACCAAATCCAAACTGTGGCTGTACAATCTGCATTATTTCGAATATCTATTACCGTTAACCCACCAGGCAAATCAAAAAAACTTTAGTGCTGCTAAAATAATTCTTGAAGATTGGATGCAAAAAAATCCGGTTGGATTCGGTAACGGCTGGGAACCGTACCCGATTTCATTGCGATCGGTAAACTGGATTTTTTTCTACCATGCGTATTACGATTTTTTTCAAAACGATCCGGGTTTTCGACAACAATTTTTAAATAGTCTTTTTCGCCAGATTGCCTATTTGCGCTTTTTCATGGAAAACCATCTCCAGGCCAATCATCTTTGGGCCAATGTAAAAGCGCTGCTTTTTGCCGGTCTGTTTTTTGATGAAAAAGCATGGATTCGGCAAGGCCTAAAACTTGTCCGACGAGAATTGGAAGAACAAATTTTAGCGGACGGCGGGCATTACGAACGCAGTCCCATGTACCATGCCTTGATTCTAACGGATGTGCTCGATCTGATTCAACTCATTGCGGCCAAAGAAAAAATCCGGAATTTGCCGGAAGCGGACATTTTGCAGTTTAAACAGTATTTGCTTGAAAAAGCTCAAGCCATGGAACGCTGGTTAGAAGGAATGACCCAACCGGACGGACAACCACCGCTTTTGGGAGATACGGCCTTTGGCATTGCGCCGGAGCCGGAAGTAATTAAACGTTATTTTAAAGCGGTTGCAGGTCAGGTGAACGAACCCTTACCGACCTTAAAAAGTTTGGTCTTTAAGAATAGCGGCTATTTTATTTTTAGAGACGCGCAATGGTATTTGGTGATTGACGGCGGCGAACTTGGCGTTAGCTATCAACCGGGGCACGCGCATTGTGACTTGTTGAGCTATGAATTGTCGGTCAAGGGACAGCGCATTATTGTCGATTCCGGGGTGGGGGAGTATTTGCCAACCGAGCTGCGACAAAAGGCGCGCAGCATTTACAGCCACAATACATTGGTGATCAACGGGCTGGATCAGGCCGAATTGTGGTCGGCGTTTCGCATGGGCAGGCGCGTCCGACCACAGCAAGTTTCCGTGAATACCGAACCGATTTTTGAATTCATCGGCAGTTACCGTAACACATTAAATAAAAAGTTGGGTTATTGGCATCAGCGTAAAATCAGGGCGGCGCAATCCGTTGAAATCGAAGATCATTGGAAGGCGCAAACCGTTTTGTCCGTGGAAAATTTAATCCACTTGCATCCGGAATGTGAAATCGAAATGGGTACAGGCAAAATAGCGATTAAGCGGAAAGATGCAGCCGTTTTGTTGACGTTCGATGCCCAAAAAATTAAAGCGGAATTGCGCGACTGGTTTTATGTGCCGGAATTCGGTAAAGTATTGCCGGGTAAAGTGTTGGTATTAATGCCGGACGTAAGTCTTGAAACAATGGTGTATTCCATTCAAATGTATTAACGAATTCCATTCCTTAAAATAGCAATTTGAAAATTCTTGTACTCTTCCGACAAATTTGCATTTTGGTAAATAATTTGCTAAAATGATATGCATTTTAGTCAATAATTAAACAGAATGTAGGCAATATGGATTTAGCACATTTAAACGAGCTGCATCTTTTAGCCATTGAAGAAGCAAAAATGTATCCCAAAAAGCGTTTGGTTTATTCGGAAATTGCGAATGACAGCGGACGCCATTTTCTCGGCATTATTGGCCCGCGCGGTGTGGGCAAGACCATTTTGTTAAAGCAGTTCGCCATGGAAAACGCCAACGCGTTTTACGTATCGGTGGATACACTTATTGATACGGATCTGTTCGCGTTGGTGCAACAGTTGACAGAAGTGCAAAAGGTGTCAATCGTTCTTTTGGACGAAATTCATTTTTATTCCGATTTCCCAAGGGCATTAAAAAAGATTTACGACTTTTTGTCCGTTAAAGTTATTTTCACCAGTTCCGCTGCCCTGGCCTTGCATCAATCGTCATTAGACCTTTCACGGAGAGTTAAATTCCGTTTTCTATTTCCGTTTAGTTTTAGAGAGTACGTGTATTTTAAGAAGGATCAACTTTTACCGACATTGAGCCTGCCAGAAATTTGGGATAAGAATTGGCAGAGTGACCACTTATTGTATTCCCATCTGTTTGAACCCTATCTTTCCGGCCAAATAATGCCGTTTGCACTGGAAGAAGCCGATGTTTTACCTTTGTTGCAAAATGTTCTGCAAAAAATATTATACGGTGATTTACCTTCCATCCACGATCTGCGGGCAAGCGAAATTTCGAAAATTGAGCGCATGATTCGCTTTATCGGTAAAGCGGATATTGATGGCATTAATTACACCTCGCTTTCCAAAAATTTGGGCATTACCAAATACAAAGCCGAACTTTACGTTAAACTTTTGGAGCAGGCTTTTGTACTTAATGTTGTTTGGCCTACAGGTACCAATGTTTTGAAAGAACCTAAAATTTTGATGTATTTACCCTATCGATTGCTATTTAAAAATTTTGAAGATGCTATTGGCGGGTTGCGGGAAGATTTTGCCGTTGAAATGCTGAAGGGGGCAGGTTATTCCTGTTTTTATTTGAAATCAAAAAGAGGACAAAAGACGCCGGATTATTTGGTAGAGACACCGGAAGGGGAGTTTGTGCTTGAGATCGGCGGAAAGGGCAAGGGCCGGCAGCAGTTCAAGGGAGTGACGGTTGACAAGAAATTGATTTTTAGCCATGCTTTGGAAGTTACGGATTTGAAAAGGCCTTTGATTTTGTTAGGGTATTTGAAATAATATTTTCAACCGTCCTTTCAGGACTTGGATCAGGTTGTGTCTATCATTAATTCCCACCAATGAATTGGTGGGCTATCATCATTCGATCCCTTCGGGATCATTTTGTGAGTTTAGGTGAGGTGGGCTAAAGAGTTGAAAAATAATTTCAGCCTATTTTTTATTTGATCAGATTTTATTCTGTTTTGCCAAGTTTTGACTTACGGAAGAATTCCCGACAGGGAATTTTGATAATAGCCCACATTTTCAAATGTGGGGCACAAATTCGCCAACAAAATATTTGTCCCGAACAGGACAATTGAAACCAAATTTTATCGGAGTTGCATTTTAAATCGTTCTTTCAGGATTGTGATCAGGTCGTGTCTATTGCCAATTCCCACCAATGAATTGGTGGGTTATTATCATTTGATCCTTACGGGATCGTTTTGTGAGTTTAGGCGTGGTGGGCTAAAAAGTTGAAAAATAATTTCAGCCTATTTTTTGTTTGATCAGATTTTATCCTTTTTTGCTGAGTTTCGATTTACGAAAGAATTCCCGACAGGGAATTTTGATAATAGCCCACATTTTCAAATGTGGGGCACGAATTCGCCGACAAAATATTTGTCCCGAACGGGACAATTGAAACCAAATTTTATCGGAGTTGCATTTTAAATCGTCCTTTCAGGACTGGGATCAGGACGTGCCTATTGCCAATTCCCACCAATGAATTGGTGGGCTATCATCATTCGATCCCTTCGGGATCATTTAATGTATTTCAATATGTTGATGCATGAGGTATCAATAAATCACGAAAAATTTTTTACATCATTTATTTTCTATTAATCCATTTTGATTTATTTTATAATAGATTGATTTAAAAGAATTCCCGACAGGGAATTTTGATAATAGCCCACATTTTCAAATGTGGGGCACAAATTCGCCGACAAAATATTTGTCCCGAACGGGACAATTGAAACCAAATTTTTCAAAGAAGAAAATAAATAAATTTAAAATGGGGGCAACATTGAAAAACGTAAAAGACAAAATGATCAAAATAATCAAAGCCCAACCGGATGATGCTTCTTTAGAAGAAATAATGCGTGAATTAGCTTTTGAATTTATGATTGAAAAAGGTTTGAATGATTCGGGAAATGATCGAACCCTTTCAAATGAAGAAATGAAAAAGCGAATCGTTTCATGGCAGAAATGAGCCGGACAAAAGAAAATATCCGTTAATTTCCAATTACACCTCCCATTTGCATCAAACCCTTTGCACACCTAAATTTAGGCCGGAACACTGAGCAATTAGGAGAGCAATTCGCTTGCGCATACTTTATATCTCTCAATACTTTCCTCCGGAAATGGGCGCTCCGTCGGCGCGGGTTTACGAACTATCCAGGCGTTGGGTTAAAAACGGCGATCAGGTCACGGTTCTCACCGGCTTTCCCAATCATCCCACCGGCATTATTCCGCCGGAATATCGCGGTTATCGCTTTTTGCAAGAAGAAAAAGACGGCATTCACGTGGTGCGCACCTACATCTTTGCCGCGCCTAACAAAGGTTTTTTCAAACGGGTGCTTTCCTACGTTTCTTTCATGTTTTCGTCTGTTATTCAGGGCACGCGTAAGGTGGGTAAACAGGATGTGGTCATCGCTACCAGTCCGCAGTTTTTTGTGGGCATTGCCGGATTTGTCATTAGCCGATTGAAAGGCATTCCCTTTATTTTTGAAGTGCGCGATTTGTGGCCGGAATCCATTGTGCAATTGGGGCAACTTAAAAACAAGGCCATCATCCGCTTTTTGGAATGGATCGAAATGACCCTGTACCGCAAAGCGATTCACATCGTTGGTGTGGCCGATTCGACGGTGAAAATTCTTACTGAACGCGGCGTGCCCGAAGAAAAAATTACCATCATTAAAAACGGGGTCGATTTGGAGCTATTCCGCGTGCGGAAGGATACGGCGGCCTTGAAAAAACGTCACGGTTACGACGGGAAGTTTATCATCTCTTACATCGGCACGCACGGGCTTTCTCATGCGTTGGACAAAGTTTTGGATTCGGCCAGAATGCTGCAAGAGCAAAACGATATTCTTTTCATGCTGGTGGGCGAAGGAGCGGAAAAAGAGCATTTAAAACAGAAGGCC